>NZ_JBDGBK010000010.1:0-53200 GCF_040910045.1 Enterococcus sp. RTP21361st1_A6_RTP21361_211029
GCTTTGATGTGGGTAGAATCCAGATACAAATTATCCTCTGTTACAAAACCTGCTTTAACTGCTTGTTCTAAAATATAGGCAAAAATATCCTCAAACACCGTCGTTTCTCTAAATCGGCGAACATAATTCTTTCCAAAAGTTGAGAAATGGGGGATTTTCTCCTCGAAGGAGTAGCCTAAGAACCAGCGGTAAGCGACATTGGTATCGACTTCCTTAATGGTTTGTCGCATGGAACGGATACCGAATAAATACTGAATAAACACCAATTTGATCAGAATCACTGGATCGATACCTGGGCGACCTAAATCGGAGTAAGTGGCTTCGACGATTGGATAAATAAATTCAAAATCAAGCGCGGCATCAATCTTTCGAACGAGATGATCTTGAGGAACTAGATCATCAATCGTAAGCATCGCAAATTGATTTCTACCATTCGTATTGTTTTTAGACATCATAGCTATCACTCCTTGCATTCGTTTTCATAAATCTATTATAAAAGAAAAGACTGTAGACATCATCCATAAAATGGACTTTGTCTACAGTCTGAAAGAAGCATTGCTGCTTCTTTCTTCGTTTAATCCACATAAGTTGATTTTGATTGATTGAGCCATGCATAGCCCAGACCCATGATCAAGCCGCCACCGATATAGTTCCCGATAAAGGCAAAGACAAGATTGTGAATCACGCTGCCGACAGTCATACCAGCTAAGTGGCCGCCAGATGCCCAGAAAGCTAACGTAAACGCTGGGAAGTTAGCGATGACGTGTTCATAGCCTAAGAAGGCAAAGATAAAGATAATGAAAATAATCGCAGCTACTTTCCCTGCATCATCTTTCATCCGCATACTTACTAAAACAGCTGTATTAACGACAATGTTTGCGAACATTGCTTCGACGACGATTTGGAGTGTCGGCTTATCAAGTTTTGCGGTAATGGAAGTCAATAAGAAATTATCCGCAGGCAACCCTTGAAAAGGTCCAGTCAAAGAAATAATTGATCCAAAAATCAAACCACCGACTAAATTGAAGAGCACACAAGTGAACAAAATCTTCAATGCCAAAGGAACACTCAATCGTTTGCGATAAACACCGACGGTCATATACAACATATTTGATGTGCCTAATTCTGCGTTCATATATAAGATCATGACAAGGGACCAACTAAACATAAATGCATACAACATTTTTCCTAGTCCATGTGCAATGTCCTCACCTTTCATAGCAATCGCAAAGGCAATCGCTGTTCCTAGCGTCAAGAAAAGACATGCCATCATGGCCCGTACAGCATAGCGTAAATAACTGCTTTTGATCAAATCGACCTTCTTTTCAATGGAAGAATCAATTTTTTCAAATAATGGGGATACTGGATTCATTTTTCTGCTCCTTTTTATGGGTATGATAATTGAGTTCGTTATAAAGTACACAATACCTTCACATTTTAATAACCAAACGCCTATTTGTAAAGTGTTTTCTGAAAAACGTTACTTTTTATATGAAATTTTCATCACATTTTCATTGCAATTGAATTCAATCATACCTTGACTTTTCCTCTTATTTTATCGTATACTGTTCCTTGTGTAAAATAATGCAGCAGGGAAATAACAGCTCGTCACCAGTTCGTTGCCTAAAAGGTTCAATTGCGTAACCGCGGCTGCAAAGGTGAAGATTGAAGAACGAACTGCACGGATGTGAATTTTTCAACGGATTATTTTACTCCAAACTATATTTATTGGAGGAACTAAATTATGTCTCGTTATACAGGACCATCATGGAAAATTTCTCGTCGTTTAGGAATTTCTCTTTCAGAAACTGGTAAAGAATTGGCACGTCGTCCTTACGCTCCAGGACAACACGGACCAAACAGCCGTGGCAAAAAATCAGAATACGGTATGCAATTGACTGAAAAACAAAAACTTCGTCATATGTATGGCATGAACGAACGTCAATTCCGTACATTGTTTATCAAAGCAAGCAAAATCAAAGAAGGTAAACACGGTGTTAACTTCATGATCTTGTTAGAACAACGTTTGGATAACGTCGTTTACCGTTTAGGTCTTGCAACTACTCGTCGTCAAGCACGTCAATTAGTAAACCATGGCCACATTTTAGTAGATGGCAAACGTGTAGATATCCCTTCTTACCATGTTGAAGTTGGTCAAGTGATCAGCGTTCGTGAAAAATCACAAAACATCTCAACAATCAAAGAAGCAATCGAAGCAACTACTGGTCGTACAGCATTTGTAAGCTTTGATGATGAAAAATTAGAAGGTTCATTGACTCGTTTACCAGAACGCGATGAATTGACTGCAGAAGTTGACGAAGCACTAGTCGTTGAATTCTACAACCAAAAACTATAAGAATTTTCACCAGAAGCTGCGACAGAAATCTTGTCACAGCTTCTTTTTTTATAAATTGTTAGAAATAACTTCTTCGGAAAGAAGTCAAAATTTCACAGAAATCCGACAAGCAATTTTCGAACTCTCCTTTTCATCTCTCTTGAAGCAGACTACTTCTGACATGACCTCTTTTTTGAGAAATCAAAAAAACTGTGCTGGTTTCCCGAAGAAATACCACACAGTTCGCGATTAATCGGCAGGTCGACTTCAAATAATATTGACGACGGACTCTCCGGATGATTTTTTTTGATGATAGTTGAACAACAGCAAATCTTTCTGACGCTTTTTAAAGATTACTTTCCGAATATTGCGTGGCACAAATTTGCGGATATCATCTTCATTATATCCTACTTGCAGTTTGTCGCCATCAACAATGATGGGACGTTTCAATAAATTCGGGTATTGCTCAATCAATGCTAATAATTCTTCTAATTTCAAGTCATCCAAATCAATGGCTAATTTTTGATACACTTTTGAACGTGTTGAGATAATATCTTCTGTCCCGTTTTTTGTCAAAGAAAGAATTTCCAGTAGTTCATCACTATTTAATGGATCGCTAAAAATGTTTCTTTCTTTGAAGGGTAGTTCATTTTCGGTCAACCAAGCCCGCGCTTTGCGACATGATGTACAGCTAGGCGTTGTGTATAGTGAAATCATTGATCATTCTTCCTTTCTGATTTTTCTGCGGATTCTTATTGATTATCTGTGATTTTTTCGATCGTTTCTTGTTTGACGACATCCACGATGCGAATGTTGATTTCTTTGACTTCTAAAGCAGTCAACCGACTAACTTCTTGCAAAACAATTTCTTGGATCTGAGCAAACAACCGGGGAATATCCTTCCCGTAGGCAACAATAACTTCCAAATCAATTGCTACTTGTTCTTTGCCAACTTCCACTTCGATCCCCGATGTCACATTGCTCTGGTCGGCCAAATCTTCCGTCATACTTGAAAAAAATTTTCCATCTGCACTGATTAAGCCATCAATTGACGCCAAGGCTACACCTACGATCGTCTGCAAGACTTTCTCCTCAAAGGTAAGCGAAGCAGTCTCTACACTTGCCGCTTGTTCATTTTCCATTTTTCACACTCCTTGTTTGCATTTCTGAAAAAAGAACGTTTTTTTTAGTAACAGATCCACCAAAACCAACAACCTTTTGCGGTTATCTGCCACCATGGGTAAAAATACCCTCCTCTATTAGCATAGAAGTTTTTTGTTTTTTTTACAAAGAAAAACACTTGTTACCGGATACTTTTTTTTGCAAATTACCGAAATAAGGTACGTTTTTTTAATATAAAAAAGCGATTCCAGAAAATATTTCCCTCGATCGCTTCTTATATTTTATCTGATTTATCTAAAAAGATTCTTCCTCAATCCTACCGCTCATTCAACCTTGTATAGCTCCGGTCAGAAGACACTTCCTTATAAGCTGGTCGCATGATTTTTTGGGCATTGACTAATTCTTCGATTCGATGAGCAGACCAGCCGACGATTCGCGCAATCGCAAACATCGGTGTGTAAAGTTCTTCTGGCAAGTCTAACATTTTATAAACAAAGCCGCTGAAAAAATCAATGTTCGCACTGACGCCTTTATACATTTTTCGTTTTTGAGCAATCACTTCCGGAGCGATTCGTTCAACAGTTGTGTAAAGTTGATATTCTTGCCAAGCGCCGATGCCTTTCTCTTGTGCGAGTTTGGCTACATAATTTTTAAAAATTGCCGCTCGAGGATCATTGTCACTGTAGACAGCATGTCCCATACCATAGATCAAGCCCTTGCGATCAAAAGCTTCTTTATCCAAAACTGCTTCTAAATAACGACGAACTGCAGCTTCATCTGTTGTATCAGCAATCTGGCGTTTCAGATCACTCATCATCTCCGTCACTTTGATATTGGCTCCACCGTGTTTAGGCCCTTTTAGCGACCCTAATGCGGCTGCGATCGTTGAATAAGTATCGGTACCGCTAGAAGTAACTACCCGAGTAGTAAAGGTCGAGTTGTTTCCGCCCCCATGTTCCATATGAAGCACCAGCGCCATATCCAAGGTTTGAGCTTCTTGAAAACTATAGGCTTTATTAGGACGCAGCATGGTCAAAATCGTTTCTGCCGTGCTTAATTCCTCCGAAGGGCGATGAATATACATACTTCCCTCTTGATTGTAGTGATTATAGGCGTGGTAAGCGTAGATCGCCAGCAGTGGAAAGACACTGATCAGCATCAAACTTTGCTCTAATACATTCTCAATACTGACATCATCGGCTTGCGGATCATAACTGGCTAATGTCAAAATACTGCGAGATAAACTATTCATGATATCCGCAGAAGGTGCTTTCATGATCACGTCACGAACAAAATTGGTTGGAAGCGTACGTTTATCCGCCAATAACTGACGAAATCCCTGCAATTCAGATAACTTTGGCAGCTCGCCAAAAAGTAATAAATATGCAATCTCTTCAAAACCAAACCGATTTTCTTCAACGAATCCTGCAACCAGTTCATTGATATCGATTCCGCGATAACGTAATTCCCCACAAGCCTCGAGGGGTTTCCCCGCCACGATTTTTTCTGGATAAATGGTAGAAATGGTTGTTAAGCCGGCTAAGACGCCTTTTCCATCTAAATCTCTCAGTCCACGTTTTACGTCATATTCTGAATAAAGATTCATATCGATTTGATTGTGTTTCTGACACAATGATGAAAGATATACGATATTCTTTTCTTTTTCTAATTTTTCCACAGCCATGTTACCTCCTAACATCCTTACGTAACCATGCTACTAACTTCATTTGATTCAAAAAATAAAAACTTTTAAACATTATAGCACGATGTTTATAAAATGAAATATTTTTCATAATTTTAATTGATTTTTCTTTTTATAAACGTATAATTATTCCTAATAGATTGATATTTAAGGAGGATGCTTATGAATTGGCACACAAACCTGATCGTGAATGATCAGCGCTATACGTTTATTGATTTAGCAAAGGTCGCGGCTGACTTTAACGCTGAATTAAAAAGATTGCCTTACTCGATTCGCGTGTTACTAGAAAGTGTCGCCCGTCACCAAGATGAAGAGATTACTGCTGTTTACTTGGATTATTTGGTCAATTGGAACGCTGAACAGCCCACAGGCGTCGTACCTTTCAAACCCGAACGTGTCGTTTTGCAAGACTTCACTGGTGTTCCAGCGGTCGTAGACCTTGCTGCGATGCGAGACGCCATCGTTGCCTTAGGTGGGAATGCAGATACGATCAATCCTGAGATTCCCGTGACTTTGGTTGTCGATCATTCCGTCCAAGTCGATTGTGCAGGGACTCCGGAAGCAGTGGCTTTCAATACGGCGCGTGAATTTGAACGAAACCAAGAGCGCTACCAATTCTTGAAGTGGGCTCAGGGTTCATTTGACAATTTTGAAGTCGTCCCTCCAGAGACCGGTATCATCCATCAAGTAAATATTGAATCACTTTCTGATGTGATTTTGGAAAAAAAAATTGCTGGCGAGCCGTTTCTTTTTCCGGATACATTGCAAGGAACAGATTCCCATACAACGATGATCAATGGTCTCGGTGTATTGGGCTGGGGCGTTGGCGGTATCGAGGCAGAAGCAGCGATTTTGGGCGAGCCGTCATTTTTCCCGACTCCAGAAGTTATCGGTGTCTGTTTTGTGAACGAAATGCCTGCCGGTACGACCGCAACTGATTTGGCGTTGACTGTTACTGAAGTCTTGCGAAAGGAGCAAGTGGTAGGAAAATTTGTTGAATATTTCGGAACCGGTTACCAACGGTTAAGTTTAGCTGACCGTGCGACCCTTGCCAATATGGCACCAGAATATGGCGCCACTTGCGGTTTTTGTCCAATTGATGAAGAGACCCTCAACTATTTAGCTACTACGGGACGAACACCCGAATTGATCCATAAGGTTGCTGCCTACACAAAAGCCAATCATCTCTTTTATGATGCGACGGAGATACCAGACTACACCAAAACGGTCACCATCGATCTAGCCAAGATCCAGCCCGCATTGGCAGGACCAAAACGACCACAGGACCGTATCTTATTACCGGAAGTTGGCACTGATTTCGATCGTTCCCTCACGGCTGACATCGGACCAAAAGGCTTCGGTCTTTCGGAGAAGGAATGGCAAAAAAGCAGCCAAGTTAACTGGCCAAACGAGCCTTCCGAAACATTGCAGACAGGAGATATCGTACTTGCAGCTATCACTAGCTGTACGAATACGAGCAATCCCTTCGTCATGCTCTCTGCGGGATTGTTAGCAAAAAAGGCGGTAGAAAAAGGATTGACCGTGCCAAAATCGGTCAAGACTTCCTTGGCCCCTGGTTCCCAGATCGTAACCACCTATTTGACTGCCAGTGGATTATTGCCTTATCTTGAACAATTAGGCTTTTATTTAGTTGGATACGGCTGTACGACTTGTATCGGCAACTCCGGTCCATTAGAAGCACCCGTAGCAGAAGCAATCGAAAACGAAAATTTACTGGTCGCTTCTGTTTTATCTGGAAACCGCAACTTTGAAGGTCGGATCCATCCACAGATCAAAGCCAATTATTTAGCTTCTCCTCCGTTAGTCGTCGCCTATGCCATTGCTGGAACCATCCGGAAAGATTTGACGAAGGAGCCTCTAGGCATCGTAGCAGGACAAGAAATTTATCTGACGGATATCTGGCCAAGTAACGAAGAAGTCAATGAATATATTCAAGCTTTTGTTGGACCAGAAGCGTTTCGTGCAGCTTATGCGCATCTATTCGACGCCAATGAGCGTTGGAACCGTATCGATACAACTGCCAGTGATTGTTATGCTTGGGAGGACACATCAACATATATTGCCCACCCACCCTATTTTGATTCCTTGACCAAAGAATTACCTATCCAAACAAGTTTGTCTGATTTGAAAGTGTTAGCCAAATTGGGGGATTCTGTTACGACAGACCATATTTCTCCCGCTGGTAGCATTGGATTAGATTCTCCCGCCGGCAGGTTTTTGCAAACCAAAGCTGTTCCTTACCGTGAGTTCAACTCTTTTGGTTCACGGCGAGGCAATCATCACATCATGATGCGGGGAACTTTCGGCAACATTCGTTTACAGAATCAGCTGGTTCCTGGAAGTACTGGCGGGATCACCCATTATTTTCCTACAGGGGAAACGATGTCAATCTATGACGCTGCCATGAATTATCAGAAAAACGAACAGTCTTGCATTATTTTAGCTGGTAAAGATTATGGGATGGGTTCTTCCCGAGATTGGGCAGCTAAAGGGACCCAACTTTTAGGCGTCAAAGTAGTCTTGGCAGAAAGTTTCGAACGGATTCATCGCAGCAATTTGGTCATGATAGGTGTGATTCCTCTAGAATATCTTGCTGGGCAAACTTCCGCTTCCTTGGGATTGGATGGCTCTGAATCCTTCTTTATCCAACTGCCCGAAGAACCGCAGGTCAATCAGCAGATTGATGTGACAGCCAAACGTACAGATGAAACAATGATCACCTTTCCGACTCGGCTGCGTTTCGATGCACCAGCAGATATCCGTTACTGGAAACATCAAGGAATCTTACCAATGGTCATTCGCAAAAAAATAGAAGCAGGAGGAACTAGCAATGCATTCTGAAGCGTCCTTATCTAACACTGTTCTCACAATTCCTTATATCAGTGGTGACGGCATTGGTCCAGAAATTTGGCAAGCAGCGCAACCTGTGATTGATGCGGCCGTAAAACAAGCGTATGGTCCCAAAAGAAGGATCCACTGGCAAGAAGTTTTAGCTGGTGAAAAAGCATTTAGACAAACCGGCGAATGGTTGCCGCAGTCGACTCTTACCACTATCCAAGAGGCTAAAATCGCATTGAAGGGACCATTGACCACACCAGTTGGCAAAGGATTCCGATCCCTCAATGTCACATTGCGCCAAACATTAGACCTCTATGCTTGTGTTCGGCCCGTTCGATACTTTGCCGGGGTACCTTCTCCTTTGAAGCATCCGGAAAAGACGAATATGGTGATTTTCCGTGAAAATACAGAAGATGTTTACGCAGGAATCGAATTTGCAAAAAATGATCCCCTCACGAAACAATTAATTGAGGTGCTGCAAACACAATTCAGTGTCAAAAACATTCGCTTTCCAGAAAGCAGCGCCATCGGGATCAAACCGATCTCAAAAGAGGGCAGTCAGCGGTTGATCAGCGGAGCGATCGAGTATGCTATCGCACACCACTTGCCGTCTGTCACCCTTGTTCATAAAGGGAACATCATGAAATTCACCGAAGGCGGCTTCAAAAATTGGGGCTATCAATTAGCGGAAACGAATTATGCCGATCAGTGCTTCACGATGAACCAATGGGCAACAATTAAATCTGAGCAGAATATTGAAGCGGCTCAAGCAGCACTTGCTGCTGCACAACAAGCCGGAAAAGTCATTATCAATGATGTGATCGCAGATAATTTCCTGCAACAGATTCTTTTGTACCCAGAAAAATTTTCAGTGATCGCAACTTGCAATCTCAATGGCGACTATCTTTCCGACGCATTAGCCGCTCAAGTCGGCGGAATTGGGATCGCTCCAGGTGCAAATATCAATTATGTAAGTGGTGCCGCAATCTTTGAAGCAACCCACGGTACTGCCCCCGATATCGTTGACACAGGAAAAGCCAATCCCTGCTCGTTGTTGCTCTCTGCTTGTATGCTCTTGGAATATATCCAGTGGGATGAAGCAGCAGTTCTTATTACCACAGCCATCGAGACAGCAATCAAGGAAAAGAAAGTCACAACTGACTTTGCGGCAGCTATGACTGACGCGCATTGTTTGTCTACCAAAGCGTTCGGTGACTATCTGGTCACATTGATCACTCCATAATCATTCACCGCTCTCGTTGACTTGTCATTTTAGACAACTCAACGAGGGCTTGAATTTTTTTGAGACAACTCAACGAAGGCTTGATTGTATTTCAGTTGCTAGTTCCCCTATACTGGAGACACGAAAGGAGGAGTTCACATGAATGAATTCAACATACGGCAAATCGGCCAACGGATTGCCAGCAAACGTCGAGAACTAAATATGACTCAAAGCAACTTAGCAGATCAATTATTGGTCAGTTATCAAGCTATCAGCAATTGGGAGCGAGGCAATACATTGCCTGACATCGAAAAATTGTCCCAGCTAGCAACAATTTTGCAGTTATCCATTGACGAACTATTAGGAAATAGCGGAGTTGCAGTAATGCATTACCACGAGGGAGTCGCCGATTCTCAGGAAATCACCACGTTGGCGCCGATCATTAAACCTAAAGAATTGGCAGCTGCGACTCAAGCCCAGCCTTTTGAACTTGAGTTAGTGGAGCAATTGGCACCTTTTTTGAGCAGTGAAGAATTATTTGCTTTATTGAAACCTATAACAGAACCGCTGACCGAAGAAGCACTAGAAGAATTTTTACCTTTTTTAGAGACAGATCATTTGGAACAATTGATGAAAGAGGACTATACTTTCGCTTTTCTGGAAGAAGCAGCGCCCTACTTATCTGCCACTTTCTTAGCCCAAAAAGTTGAGCAGTCTGTCTCAAACTCGCTGTCTTTGTACGAGTTGGAAGATATTGCCCCTTTTCTCGAAAAGCAAGATCTAGGACGCATTCTTCAAAAGATCCTGGCAGCGTCAGAGAATCCGGAGCAACGGTTGTCAGAGCTTGAAGACCTGCTACCTTTTCTCGATGAATCTACGTTAGTAACGCTTGTCGGATACTTTCCTGTACCCTCTGAGGTTTTTGAACTGTTTACCCCTTTTTTGGCTACAGAAACTTTGTTGCAAACGTTGCGAAAAAAACGTTGATTTACTCTTTACTTTTCGTTAACCAAGATTTATAATTTCGTTAACCAACTATTGGATTATGTGTTAACGAAAGAAGGATACTATGAAACTACCATTGCGAGAACAAATCTATGCTGCTTTTTTTGCCATCATTATTGCTGGGCTGTCTCAACTAACCATCCCATTAGGATTGATTCCTCTGACAGGCCAAACCTTTGCTGTCGGCTTGGCGGTAACCTTTCTAGGAATGCGCACAGGGACCATGTCGATCCTTATTTACTTATTGCTGGGGTTGATCGGATTACCAGTTTTTGCCGGCGGAGCAAGTGGCATCGGCGTCTTATTCGGACCTACAGGCGGCTATCTGATTGGTTTTATCTTTAATGGACTCTTGACGGGGAAACTTTTGGAAACAGGCCGCGCCGGATATGTGAGAGGGATGTTAGCGAATATCGCTGGTGCATTAGCAACATTGTTTTTTGGTACCTTATGGTTAAAATGGAGCACCGCTATGTCTTGGACTGCTGCCATCAATGGCGGTTTTGTTCTCTTCCTTCTGCCCGGTGTGATCAAAGCCATTGCTGCGGCTTATTTAGGGATTTTCTTGCGGAAAAGATTGCAGCGGTAAAAAAAGAGAAAGTAGCAAACGTGGACTGCTTCAAGCAATAAAAAGGAATTGCCGAAAATTGCTGCTTTATTTTTTTGAAATTTCTGCTTATTTCCGAAGAAGCTACTGTTAGTCGTTTATTCGAAAAAAAGAGGGACTGTGCCATAAGTCATCATCCAACAAGTTAAACCGAATAATAGTCTGTTGCTAGGATAGATTCCTCTGACTTTTGCGACGAGGAGTCCCTGCACCGCAGGAGCAATAATCATTAATGTTCGGATAGTTTTACTTGTAGGAGACTTATGACACAGTCCCGCACGCTTTTATCTCGTAGCGAATCAATAGTTGATCCATGTGATTGCTTGCTGGAGCTCTGCTCTTAAATGGGCTGCTTTGTATTGATTGAACGCTGCTTGATTAGTTCGCAAAAGTCCCCGTAGCTTTGTTGGCTGAAAATTTTCTGTCAACTGATTTTCCAGAACAAATCGTCGGGTCAATTGCCATTCATAGTAATAGCCCAAAGGACGACAGCTATAAATCGTCTGTCCAATCACTTGATCTTCAAACCGACGATGGGTATGACCAAAGACTACTTGACGCACATTGTCCGCCTCATCAATAACTGCCCCAAATTCTGGTGAACCTAGAAACGCGTTCAAATGATTCCAACGAACATACTTCCCCGTTTGTTTGACGATAAAGGTTGCTTTCGGAACAAAATGAGTCGTTACGATGACTTCTTTATCTTGAGGGAGCCCTCGCAATGTTTGACGCAGTCTTTCATTGATCTGATGACTGATTTCCGGATCGGTTCCTGTCCGCTGAATCATACGATCATACCAAAAGAGGTGCTTGAGACGAAGGATCTCTTCTGTGCTTTGCAAGTCAGAATAGCCGTAGTCATACCAGCCATTGACACCTAACAAGAGTGTTTTTTCCGATAAAGCGACTGTTTGAAAGTTCAAGAAAGCTGGATCAGGATAGGTTTCGATCAATGATTCTGATAAATCAGCCATTTCATGATTGCCCCAATGAAAGGTAGTAGGCAGCTGTCTTTGAAAGAAATCAATGACGGTCATCGCTGCTGTCTCTTTGTTTGCAATATCTCCAGCTAGATGCAAGTGCGTCGCTTGATTGGCGTCTAGCAATTCGGCTATCAGCTGCAAGTCTGTTGCACTGAAATGATTGATATCGACATGCAAATCGCTGATAACGGCTAATTTCCCCATATCAGTTTCCTGCCACCTTTTTGTCCATGCGCAACAGTTGAACGTTAGATGCCAGCAGACCGCTGTCACTAGTCAACTGCAAGCGCTGATAGTCAGGATCGACCACCAAGCGTGTCCGCTCTTCTAAATACATTGCTGCGCCTTGTTTTAACCAAACTGTTCCAATTGCTGTATCCAGCTTCGTATCATAGATAGACAATCCTTCTTCTGGATAATCTGCTGGTACGAGGATCAAGCGAAAACTAATATCTAACCGGCAAGAGATCGCCGTAGCCGGAAAAGGTCCCACACCATCTTCAAAATCTAGATAAATTCGATCTCCCTCCTGTTTGACTTCTGAGATTTTTGCTACTGCTGCTGCATCCATATCAATCGTTATTTCCATAGCGATTCTCCTTTACATGATTCGTTTTTGCCACTCGTCTCGGGTAATTCCCCGCATCACTTCGTCCACTACTTGCCCACGAAATCTTCGCGCAGCCGGAATCTGTGCTTCCACTTTCATGCCAATTTTTTCCATCACGCGACCAGATCGATGATTTCGCTGATCGTGCAGTGCATAAATACGAACAAGCGCTAATTTTTCAAAACCCAAAGACAAAAGCATCCGAGCAGCTTCCGGTACGATCCCTTGCCCCCAGAAAGCTTTATTCAAGGTATAGCCTAGTTCTGCCACTTCCTTTAGCGGGTCCACCCGCAAGTCGATCGTTCCGATCATATTGCCACTCATTTTCTCTTCAATAGCAAATTTACCTAATGGCGCCGCTAAAAAATACATTGCAATGGCGATTTTTGTATCCACAAGTGATTGATGCCTCGGAAAAACAAACTCCGTCGTTTCTTCATCACTTGCGTATTCGAATAAATCATTGGCATCTGCCATCGTCACAGGACGCAACCATAATCGTGGTGTCTCGATTCGTTGATTTTCTGCTAAAATCAATAAGTGGTTCTTTTGGATTTCCATGTTTCACCAGCTTTCTTTCTGATCTTTTTTAGTCTTTTTTATGACCTCACTGAAATAGCTAAATGTTTCTAATAATCGACGCTCCCTTTTTTGTGCTATAATATAAAGCAAGAAAACGCTTAGGAGGATTTTCAATGTCCGATGAATTGGAGAAACGCCTAGATACAGGAATGTACGGGACACCTCGTGTTAATCCAGATGAACAAAGAAAATACTTGGGAACGTTTCGTGAACGTTGTTATCTAAGTATGACGGTAGCAGAAATGAAGAAAAAGGACAACCAAGAAACGTTACAGTCGGTTCTCCCTAACTATCAAGGGGCACTGATCTTGATCAACGGAAAATTGCCCGAAACGCTTCAGACGACCTTTATTTCATTGATTACGAAACAACAGCTCGATTTTCGAGTGGTGACTGACGCCCAGACTGCTGATCCTGACAGTATCGGTTTACTGATCGTTGCCAATGAGGCAGTGAATGAAGAGGTAATCGATATCGAAGAAAAGTATCCTCAAAAGACAAAATCATCTTCCGAAGAAGATCCCATCAAAGAAAAAAAACCATTCTGGGAACGATTCTTCCGCTAAACAAACCAACGGATCAATTACTAGTGATCCTTCACTAGTACGAACAGCAAAAGAAGTTGTATTAGAAATGGTCAGCTTTAAGATATTTCGGCTTATTTCCGAAGAAGCTACTTCTAACCATTTATTCTAAAAAAAGGAACAGTGACAAAAGCCTTGTCACTGTTCCTTTTTCAACTTCTGACTGTTAAGCGGCTGTTAAAATCGTTCCGGAAAAAGCAGCTTGAGGACAGACATGGTTAAGCGGCGGCTTTGTCCTTGGTACGGGTAAATATGCATATGCATAGCGGGATTGAAGTTCGCTTCAATAATGCCGTATGCTCCCGGATCCTCCGCGGGCTTTTCCTTGTCAGGAATAATCAAATCAATCCCACTGATTCGTGCCTGTAATGCGGTCACGGCATCTGCAGCGATTTTTTTGTAGTCATCATTAAATTGATCGGTGACATCGATCGAATCGCCGCCCGTGCTGATATTGGAATTTTCCCGCAAGTAAACGATTTGTCCTTTTTCTGGGACAGAATCTATGTGATAGCCTTGCTCTTTCAACATCAACTGTTCCAATTCACCTAATTGGATCTTCTCCAACGGTGTCCGATGGTGGGTCCCCCGTAATGGATCGGTATTTTTCTCTGCAACTAATTCCTTGATCGTGCGCCGACCATCTCCTATTACATTTGCCGGTATTCGTAGCAAAATTGCTTCAACTTGACCATCGATCACAAAGAAACGATACTCTGTTCCAGCAAGGAATGCTTCAACTAAAATCGACTGGTCTTCAGCAAAAGCTAAACGGACAGCAGCTTGATAGTCCTCCAACGAAGCGCCATCCTTAAAGATCGAGATTCCCACGCCATAGTTGGTTGTTTTGGGTTTGACGACAAAACCTCTGTCAGCAAATTGCGGGTAAGCAGCAAGCGCCTTTTCTACAGTGGCGAATTCTGCTCCTGCAGGAACCCGAAAACCATTCTCAGCTAAAATCTTTTTTGTGACCGTTTTATTGGCCATGATCAAAGGAACGATATAACGATCCTTACTTGTCATATTAGCGTTTTTGACATATTCAACATGTTCATCGATCGATAATTTCAAGAACTGATCAGATTCATCCAACACTTCCACCTTGATTCCCTTTTGAATCGCATCGAACATCAAAATTTGTGTTGACAGTTCCATGTTGGTGAAGCCTGCTAACTGATAAGGTTTTTCCCAGGCAACTTGATGATAGGATACTCCTAGTTCAGTTGCCACTTGAGCCTGACTTGACCTTTGGCTGGCTTGATATAAACGACCGGCAAAAGTTTTGCCGGGATCTTCCAACATTGGCAGCAGTTGATCCAGTAAAGGCATTGTCGGCAGACTGATTTCCTTTGCAAAAGCGATCAATTCTTCCGCAACTACTTTAGCTTCTTCAAGATAGATCGTTTGATTCAATGGGTGTTCCAATGCCACTTGATTGTTTTTGCGATTTCCTTCTTCGACCCAAGCATCGGCATCAGCGCCCTCCTCTTTCGTTGCTAAGTATAACAAGAAAAGGTGCAGAAATTTCACTTGATCTTGCGAAATACCATACATTTCAAAGGGATTGATATCAATATTGCGTAATTCAATGTAACGAATTCCCGCTGTTGCTAAGTCGGCAACCTTTTGCCCCCCTCGCAGGCGAACTGGTGCATAAAACTCTTTTTCCTCAGATAGTTTGCCAGTTTCTACCAGCTCAGCGATATCCGCCAGATAGGTCTCAAGAGAGGCATAAGACACGTTGACATCGGTATGATTCGTGTAGCCATAGCGGCTGTTACGAATGCTGCGGACAGGTTCTTGCGGTCCAGAACCCGCCATAAAATAATTGGCTTCCGTTTGCGGCGTTGCTCCAAAGAAATAAGTCAAAAACCAGCGGTAATGCAAGTAATTTCGGGTAACTTTCAAGTAAAGTTCTGTTTTAAACCTACGATAATCTGTTTCTGACGACTTGGTAAATAACTTTCTTAAAAAATCATCCCCAAATTCAAAATTGAAGTGGATGCCGCTGACCATTTGCTTACGACGCCCATACGTCCTTGCCAAAAACCGACGATAAAGAACATCTTCAAAACGATCCAGCTTTGCGATCACGATATCCTCTTCTTTTTCCGGCAACGCAGGCGGCATACTTAATGGCCAAAGCATCTCCTCAGGTGCCATCGAACGATAAGCAACATCATGGATCGCAGCCAGATAACGAAATAGTTCCTCTGAGCTTTCCGCGACTGGCGTGATCAATTCCAACTGATTTTCAGCAAAATCGGTTTGTATGTACGGATGAAAACTACGATTGCCTAATGCTTCAGGATGATCTGTCCCAGCAAAACTTCCGTCTAAACGTGCACGCTGCGCCTCACGTTCGATCCCATAACGCCCATCAAATAAGTAGGGACGCAGTTCTTCTTGTATAAAAAGTGATTTTAGTGTCATATCATTGCCCTCTTTGTCTTAGATTCTTCCTTATTATAGTCAATAATCCAGCAGAAAAAAATGAAATTGTGCGATTCTCTTTGCTAGTTTTTTAAAAATTACCAAGTTTTTACAAATTACTTGAATAAATTTGATATTTGACCTCTAAATAAAGTATACTTACTATATAATAGTAAATTATTATGTCAATATTACAACTTTTTTGAAAGGAAGAATAGTGAATGAAACCACTCAATCTTACCAAACGCGAACGTCAGATCATGAATATCTTCTGGAATGCTGAAAAACCTTTGTCTGCAAATGACATTGCGGTTCAACAACAGGACTTAAGTAAAAACACGATCCAAGCCGTTGTCAGAAAATTAAAGAACCATGATTTATTGAAAGTAGCTGACATCGGCTACAGCGGTACTGTCTTGACCCGCTTGTATTCTCCAAATGTTTCTCAAGAAGATTTTCTAGCTGCCGAACTCTCTGAACAATCGTTGCTGAATCTAGTCTCGAATTTCATTGAAAACAGTGAGGATGCCGAGACATTGAATGATTTGGAAAAAATCATCAAAGAGCGGCAAGCACAGCTAAAAAACTGATTTCTGAAACAAGTTGTTCTTGTTCACAGAGAAATGTCCACGCTGAACATTTCTGACAAGACAAGGAATCTTTCTTGGAATGATTTCAATTTCAGGAACAGCAGCTACATCCTTTTAGCTGCTGATGGGGAGGTTTTGTGAACCAGAAGTCACACGTCATCTGTTACGTATTCTGCTGTGGTACTTCATGTACATCGCAGCTGTCAAACAAACGTATGCCTATAAAGTTTATTTCCATAACCGATGAGCTTTATGCAAGTTCCTTAACAAAAAATATCCGAACTACTACTGATTACTCCTACCGTTAACGCCATCGCGAGATGATGAAGAGGAATAATCAAACATAGTTCGGATATTTTTGTCTTATTTCAAGCGATGAACAGCATCAACCTTCGTTGATGAGACCTTTAAATAGCCCAACAACAAACTCATTTGGATCAAACGGCTCAAGGTCGTTGATTCCTTCCCCTAATCCGACCAATTTAACCGGTAAACGCAATTCATTGCGAATCGCTAAAACGATCCCACCTTTGGCAGTTCCATCTAATTTCGTCAAGACCAATCCTGTAACATCCGTGGTTTCTTTGAATTGTTTGGCTTGGTTCATCGCATTCTGACCAGTCGTCGCATCTAACACGAGCAACACTTCATGAGGCGCATTCGGCTCTACTCGTTGAATGATCCGTTTGATTTTCTCTAACTCATTCATCAAATTGACTTTATTTTGCAAACGACCAGCGGTATCAACTAATAGAACATCTGCTTGCTCTGCTTTCGCTCGTTCCATCGCATCAAATACGACGGCTGCCGGATCACCACCAGCTTTCCCTCGAACGACTTCCACACCTGCTCGATCCCCCCAAACGACGAGCTGATCGATTGCTCCAGCTCGAAAGGTATCCGCAGCTGCCAACAACACTTTCTTGCCTTCTGATTTGAATTGATGCGCCAGTTTTCCAATGCTGGTGGTTTTACCGACGCCATTCACACCGACAAATAAAATGACGGTCAATCCAGGTTGCATATTTAGTTCGTTGACTTCGTCGACACCCGCTTCACCGTAAAGATCGACTAGTTTTTCAATAATAACATTTTGAACCTCTGCCGGCTTCTTGACATTTCGCAACTTGACCTCTTGACGCAGTGCATCCGTGATCTTGATCGCTGCATCAAAGCCTACATCGGCTCCAATCAATGTCTCTTCGACTTCTTCAAAAAAATCTTCGTCTACAGAGCGAAAATTCGCGAACAGCTCATTGAGTCGTTGCCCGAAAGTTTTGCGAGATTTCGATAGTCCCTTCGTGTACTTATCTTGTACATCCTCTTTGTGAACCGCTGTTGGCTGAGGTTGTACTTCAGGTTTTTTTACCGTTTCACTAGGTGTCACGACGTCGAATGGTTCAGCTGATTTCAGATCTTGTGCTCCTTCTGATGATGAAGTATCAGCCGCGGACTCCTCTGTTTCTGTTGGCTGCAACGCGGAATCGGTAGTAGTTTCTGGACGAGAATCCAGTGTTGGTTCCGTCGATTCTACTGTTTGTTCTTGTGCGGAATGGTCATCTGCGACGGATGACTCATCGACAGATGACTCTGGAGATTCAACTAGTTCCTCTACTTCGCCTTGCACTTTGTCTTGCTCTTTTGATTCACCAATCAAAGCTTTTTTAATTTTGTCAAAAAATCCCATTTCAAACGCCTCCTTTCAAAACATATTTTTCGATGACAGTTGCTACACCGTCTGCTTCATTCGAATCTGTTACCACATCTGCGGCTTCCTTGATTAAAGGCACGGCATTAGCCATCGCTACACCGAGTCCTGCATAGCGAATCATCGGCAGATCATTTTCTTCATCTCCGATCGCCATGACTTCATCGATAGTGATACCTAAATCCCGAGCCAGCAATTCAATCCCATAGGCTTTCGTAATTCCTTTAGGCATAAATTCCAGCAAATTATTCCGAGTTTTGATTACTTCATATTTCTCTCTGATTGCTGAAGGAATTGCCAAAATCTTCGGATCCAGTACTTCTTGATGATAAGCAATCACAGCTTTATTATAGAGTTTCGACTCATCCAGAGCTTCTATCGCATACGGGCGGCAATCCAGCAATGGATTCAGCGAACCATAGATCGACTGATTCGTTGCTGAAGTCGGCAAGCACAAAACGATTTCTTCGGATACGACATCCAGCGGCAAATCCAGTTCTGCTGCGACAGCAACCAATTCATGAATATCAGCCAATTGCAAAGCGGCTTTTTCCATGATTTCTCCCGTATCGTTTTTTTGCACCAGACCACCATTAAAAGTAATGCTATAGTCCCCTGATTCATTCAATGACAACTCTTCTAAATAAGGACGAATTGCCCGTAAAGGACGACCTGTGCAAAGGACGATTTTTACTCCTTGTGCTTTTGCTTGGGCAAGAACTTCTTTATTTTTTTGCGATACTTGTTTCTTTCCATCCAGCAAGGTACCGTCTAAATCAATTGCGACTAATTTGATCATTTTGCTACTCCTTCTTGATCTGCGACAAAATTTCCGCCTTCTTTGACATCTTCCAAACGCACAGAAACAGTCTTAGATACACCGGATTCCTGCATCGTCACGCCATACAACACATCTGCCGCTTCCATGGTCCCTTTGCGATGTGTGACAACGATGAACTGTGTATCATTTTGGAAGTCGCTTAAATAATGGCCAAAGCGTGATACATTGGCTTCGTCTAAAGCAGCTTCAACTTCATCCAGCACACAAAACGGGACGGGACGGACTTGAATGATCGAAAACAGCAGTGCGATGGCTGTCAGCGCTCGTTCGCCTCCAGAAAGTAGACTCAAGTTTTGCAGCTTTTTACCTGGTGGTTGGGCTTCGATCTCAATACCAGTATTTAGTAAGTCCTTTGGATCTGTCAAAATCAATTCCGCATGTCCCCCGCCGAACATATTGGGGAAAACTTGCTTGAACTGCAGACGAATCGCATCAAAAATCTCACCGAAACGTGTTTTGACTTCTTCATCCATCTCGGACATTGTATCGAATAATTGTGCTTTTGCAGAAAGCAGATCATCTCTTTGACTGGTCAAGAAGCTGTGACGCTGTTCCACTTGATCATATTGCTCGATAGCATTCAAATTGACTGGTCCAATCGCATCGATTTTTCCTTTTAGATCTTGGATTTCTCGTTTTGCAGCTTCCGGGTCATCGATTGCTGGATAGTCATTGGCCGCTTTTTCAAAGCTCAATGCATATTCTTCCTGCAAGTAAGCCAACCGATTATCCATCACCAAATCCGCGCGGTTTTTCTCAATTTCTACATTGGTCTTTTCGGATAGTTTTTCTTTTTGTTGCAAGTTTGCCAAACTGAGAGCTTCATCCAACTGTCCAATTTCCTGTTGGACGATTTGTCTTTGTTGCCGAATGTCCGCCAATTCTTGTGTCAGTGTTATTTTTCGTTGAGTAAAATCACTGATTTGCTGATCCAGGCTTTCTTCCGAAATTTCATGGTCACTCACATTCGAATTGATTGCTGCTAACTGCCGTTCTAGCGACTGTTGGCGTGCTTCATTCTCCGCTAACGCTTCCGCATTCGCAGCAATTTTTTGTCTTAAATGTTCCACTTGTTCTTTTTGAACAGCAAAATCAGCTTGTAATTGGGCGGCTGTCGCTGCTAACTGGCTTCTTTTTGCTTCGATTAAATCTTCTTCTGCATTCATGCTTTGAATGTCGTGATCGATTTTTTTCAGCTGCTGCGCAATGGTTTGTTGTTCCGATTCCAACCGAGTCTTCTTCTCGTTATACTCTTCAAAAAAGGCCTGAATCTCGCGATTTTCAAAGTCAAAGACTTGCTGCTCTTTTCTCAAACGTTCCAACTCGTTGGTGAGGTTTTGCAGTTGATTTTTTAGTTCGTGTTCCGTCATTCGAGCCGTTTCACCGGTGGTTCGCAGCTCTTCCAAGGCTGCTTGAGCATCTTTTGTCACCGTTTCGAAGTGCTGCACTTGTTTCTCTGTTTTTTGCAGGCGTTCATCCAATTGAACGGCTTGAGCCGTTAATTGCTGCAACTCATTGCTTTGACTAAATAGGCTGCCGGCATTTTTCTTCGTCGCTCCACCGGTCATCGAACCCCCGGCATTCATCACGTCGCCTTCCAGTGAAACGACACGATAGCTATAGTTCAGCGCTTTAGCTAATGCATTAGCACTTGTCAGATCTTCTGCGATGACGATACTTCCCAATAGATTTTCGGCAATGTTTTTTACATCTTCATTGAAACGCACCAGCTCACTAGCAACGCCGATAAATCCTGGTACTTGTTGTGCTTGAGAAACAGCATAACTAGGTAATTGGCGAGACTTGATTGTCGTCAACGGCAAGAATGTGGCCCGACCACCACGATTTTGTTTCAAATAGGTAATCGCTGCTCTGGCATCACGTTCGGTTTCTACTACTACGTGCTGGGCAGAAGCGCCCAGTGCTGTTTCGATAGCAACTGTATATTCTTCTGGTACTTCGATCAATTCTGCAACAGCACCCACGACACCGGTTAGCTGCTGCTTATTTTTTAGAACTAGTCTGACGCCTTGATAAAAGCCAGCATAGTTTTCTTGGATATCCTGTAAACTCCGTTGTTTTGCCCGCACTTGTTGGACTTGGTTCATTAACTGATACATTTTTTTCTGTGCATCATCAAATTTTTCTTTGTTCTCTTTGGCTTTCTCTTGTAAATGGATATATTGCTTCCGCTGTTCGTCCAACTGTTGCTGCACGGCTTGCAAGCGTTCATTAACGATTTCTGCGGCTGTCGCTTTTTCTTTGATCGCTGTCGACAGTTCTGTCTGCTTCGTAACGGCTGTTTGATTTTTTGCCGATTCTTGCTGGTATTGGCGCTCAAGATATTTGAGCTCATTGCCGACCGTTGCTTGCTCCTGCATTGCTTCAACATATTGACTGCGTAATTCTTCGATGATCTCTTTGGCCGATTTCTGATACTTTTCTTGTTCCGCTCGACAATCAGCAATCGCTACTTCTGCCTCTTGGACACTGCGATTCTTTTGCGACAGTTCATGAATCAATTCAGCTTTTTCGTCATTCAACTGTTGGAGGCGTTCACTGACGGCATCCAAGGTCTCTTGATATTCTGCTGTGCTTTTTTGCGTATGCTTGGAGCGCTCCAACAGTACTTCTTTTTGGCCTTCGGCTTGCTTCAGCCCTTCCGTTACTTGCAACAGCTGCTGATTGAGCTGCTCCAATGATTCATCGAAGGCTGCTCGACGCTGCCGCAATTGCTGCACACTGCGTTCATCGGTATTGATTTGCTGCGTGATTTCAGCCAACTGATGATTTAATAGTTCCAGCTGTTCTGTAGCTGTTTCCCACGCCCGTTTGGCTGTCTGGATCTCCATGACAGAAAAAGCCACGTCTACTTCCGTTAATTTTTCCTTCAATGACAAAAATTGTTTGGCCGCTTCACTTTGAGCAGCTAACGGAATCAATTGATCCTCTAACTCATAAATAATATCTTGTAGACGGTTAAGGTTGTCTTCTGTTTCAAACAATTTCTGTTCTGCTTTTTTCTTACGCTGTTTGTATTTCAAAACACCGGCAGCTTCTTCAAAAATACCGCGACGATCTTCTGGTTTGCTGCTGAAAATCGCTTCGACTTTCCCTTGAGAAATAATCGAAAATGATTCTTTTCCTAGCCCGGAATCCATAAAGAGTTCCTGGACATCTCGCAGGCGGCAACTTTGTTTGTTCAAATAAAAGTCGCTTTCACCGGTTCTCCTTAACCGGCGAGTCACACTGATCTCACTGTAATCCATTGGTAAATAGTGATCGGTATTATCTAAAATAATCGTTACTTCCGCTACATTTAATGGCTTGCGAGTGTCAGATCCTGCAAAAATGATATCAGGCATCTTGCCACCACGCAGGCTTTTGGCAGACTGTTCTCCTAAAACCCAACGAATCGCTTCAGTAATATTGCTCTTGCCGCTGCCATTTGGTCCTACGACCGCAGTCACACTATTTTCAAAATCAATGATCGTGCGGTCTGCAAAGGATTTGAAACCGGCAATCTCTATTCGTTTTAAATACACTCCGCCATTCCTTTCTTATTGATCAAGACTTGCTAAGGCATTTTCTGCCGCTGCTTGCTCTGATAATTTCTTTGATTTTCCTTGCCCCTCGCCAATCAGCACATCGTCACAATAGACTTCTGTCCAAAAGATTCGTTCGTGGGCAGGACCTTCTTCTTTCGTTAAACGATAGTTGATGGACACATCGCCAGATCGCTGCAAGACTTCCTGCAATCGGGTCTTGTGATCCATCTCATGGGAAAAAGCACCTGCTTTTACTTTTGGAAAAACAACAGCCGTCAAGAAACCGTCGACGCTCTCCAAACCTTGATCCAAGTACAACGCACCTAAAAAAGCTTCAAAAAGATCGCATAACAATGAGGGACGCTTACGTCCGCCAGAGTTTTCCTCTCCTTTGCCTAACCGAATATATTGATCAAAACGGCAATCTTTGGCAAACATTGATAAGCTATCTTCGCGAACGATTGCTGCCCGCAGCTTTGTCAACTTCCCTTCAGGAAGGTCCGGCAGTTCACGGTACAAATACCGTGAGACGATCAATTCTAAAACAGCATCTCCTAGAAATTCTAGGCGCTCATTATCGGATAGGTGCAAATTGCGATGCTCATTCACATAAGATGAATGCGTAAACGCTTGTTCGAGTAAATCTACATCATGGAAGACAATGCCGTAATCCTCTTTTAATTCGTTCATTAGCTGTGTATTCATTTGCCACATTCCTTCATTAGTTTATCGACACTTCCCTATTATACTGGTTTTTGGCTAATTATGAAATGTTTCGTCCAAAAACTTGAAGCCTCCATAAAAAAATTTTAACCGTTTATTCTCCTGCTCTTTGTTTCCATGACTGATTCATTGTTTTTTATTGATTTTGCCGCGAACAAAATAAAAAAAGACGTTCCCGAAAGAACGTCTTTTCCTAAATTAGCGAGATTCTGCTGTTACAGAAACTGTTGCCCATGGATTGTGATCTGCATCATATGCCCATGTGAAATCTTTGACGCGATTAGATACTGGTAATACTTGGTTACGGTAAAGCGAAGGAATAACAAATGCTTCATCCGCAGCGTATTCTTGCCATGCATCAAATGCTTCTTTACGTTTTGCTTCATCAAATGAATCTTTAGAGTCGATTGCTTTTAATAGCTTCGTATTTTCATCAGATTCAAAACGAGTGTAGTTAAATGCTGAGTTTGGTCCATAAAGTCCGGTTGGTGAAGGATCTGAACCTGTTCCCCATGCACCTTGATACACATCGATTTCAGGATCATCATTTTTCAATTTATCATAGAATGCTTGGAAATCAATCAAACGACCAGTTGTGTATTTCACATCTAAGCCGATTTCATTCCATTGTTGGATGTAGTAATCAGCCAATGGTTGAGCTGTTTCGCCACCTGACATTGAAGCAAAATTGATGGTTAATTTTTCACCGTTTTTGTCTTCACGCATGCCGTCGCCGTCAACATCTTTGTAACCAGCATCGTCTAACAATTTGTTTGCTTTGTCGATATCTTGTGTGTAACCTTTAACTTCTGTATCGTGCAATGTTCCAAATACCGGTGGGATCAATGTTGTCGCATTTGAACGTAGGCCATTATAGAAACGGCTACCGACAGCATCATTATCTAGTGCGTAACCCATTGCTTGACGCAATGATTTGTCCGCCATTTTTGATTCAGGATTGTAGTTAACTTTTCCTTCTTTATCATCCCAAGTACCTAACTTAAATCCAATATACGTATAAGCTTGCTCAGGACGGCCCAAGATTTGGTAGCCATCTGCATCTTTGTAAGTTGGGTAAGTATCTGTTGGCATTGACAATGCTAAATCATATTGCTTCGCTTTTAAACCTTCTACGATTGAAGCTGCTGGAACTGCTTTAAATGACAATTTATCCATTTTAGGTTTGCCACCGTAGTAATACTCATTTGGTACGTATTCTACAGATTCACCGGCTACGATGTTTGACATTACGTAAGGTCCGAAAACGATTGGTGTTTTACGAACAGGATCACTTGATTCCATATCTTTGACTGCAATACCTTCAAACGCATGTTTTGGTAAAGCAGAAGACCAGATACCGCCGCCTGCTTGCATCATACCAGGGTGAACTTCTTTGTATTGAATTTTAACGACTTTGTCGCTTTCTTTTGTGATTCCTGAGATTGTGTCAGATTTGCCATCGTGGTAATCTTCCATCCCAACAATATTTGTAAAGTTGTTGTCATAACGGATTCCTGTGTAATCTTTGTTACCGATCACTTCATAGGAGAAAATCACGTCATCTGCTGTTACATCTTCGCCGTCTGACCATTTCAAATTGTCGCGTAATGTAATCGTTGCTGTGTTATTATCTTCATCTAATTTAAGATTTGCAGCCCCACCATCAACAATTCGAAAATCAGCATCTGTTAAGAATAAACTTTCATTACTTGGTTGCATGAACTGAGAATCATAATTGTCTTGATAAAATTCAGTTTGGAACAAACCTTGGAATTGTGTATCCATAACTACTGCGACGTCCAATGTACCGCCTTTGATTGCTTCTGCGTCATTTTTGACTTCAACCGGCATAGAGCTAATATCTTCTGTTTCAGTTGCTGAGTTGCTGCCGCCTGATGAATCTGTTCCGCCACTATTGCCGCCACAAGCTGCCAATGCTAAGACTGACAAAAGTGTGACCATACCAAAAATATTTTTCTTCATCCTGTATCCTCCTTGTTTTAACCTAGTCGTTGACGTGCATCGGCTGAACGCTTAAATGCCTGACCAACGTAGTTTATACTCAACATCAATACTAAAATCAATATTGACGCGGGTAACCATATCCATTGTCTGTTGACCAGCACATCACCGCTGCTGGCGTACCCAATCAATGTTCCCAAACTTGGAACATTCGTTGGCAGACCAAAGCCCAAGAACGTTAGAGTTGTTTCGATACCGATATTTGCTGCAAAGTTCATCGTCAAGTTGGTGATGATCAATGAGCTTAAGTTCGGCATGATTTCGCGAAACATGATCACAAAATCATTGGTCCCTAATGTTTTTGACGCACTCACATAATCTCGGCGCCCTTCAGAAAGGGTCTTACTGCGGAAGAGTCTCGCTTTTCCGACCCAATAAAAGGCACTCATGACCCAGATAAACGTCCAAACATTGTAGCGAGGTATGATCGAAACAATAACGATAATGATCAACATGATCGGTAAGATCATGACAAAATCGACGATACGCATCAAGATATTATCAATCAACCCGCCATAGTAACCTGAAATGATCCCCAAGCCAACTCCGACGATCGATGTAATGATCGTGATGGAAAACCCAATCAAAATCGAATTACGCGCTCCAATGATCAATTGTCCCCAAACATCACGGCCACCTTCATCCGCCCCTAATAGGTAGGTGCCGCCATTTGGTGAGACTGCTCCTGGTGCAGCATATTTATCTAGAATACTTACATGCATGACTTGGCTTTGATCAATGACTGCCGAGCCGATGAATACGAAAAGCAGTACTGCTACCAACAAGACCAACGAAAAAATAGCGATCTTGTCTTTTAAAAATTCACGAAAAATCATTTGTAATCCCATAGGTGGGATACTTTCTTGTTTTAACACTTTTTCTTTCTTTTCAGACACGTTTATCCCCTCCTACTGGATTCTGATTCTTGGATCAACAATACTCATAATGATGTCTGATAGCAATGTACCGATCAATGTCGCCAGACCTAATATCAAAGTCAACGAAGTGATCACGGCATAATCCCGCTGTACAATACTATCGATAAATAATTTTCCGACACCTGGGTAAGCAAAGATTTTTTCAATGACCACTGAACCAGCGATCAATGAAGTGATCTCATACCCCATTTGAGATGCGATCGGCAAGGATGCATTTCGGAACACGTGACGTGAGAAGACTTTACTAGTTGGCACCCCTTTCGAACGAGCAGTTCGCACGAAATCCAATGATTTGGAATCAATCACTTCACTCCGCAGATACTGGATTGTCACAGCGGTACCTAATAGCGCAGAAGTGATAGCCGGTAAGATCAGATGATACAGACGGCTCCAAAACTCAGCCATTCCCGTTACGCCTGGTGCTACAGACCCCCCAGTTGGGAACCAACCTAAACGATAACCAAAGATAAACAGTGCAATCAATGCAAAGATAAACAATGGTACCGCAAAACTAAAGAAGTTATACACGACAACGACTTTATCTAAAATCGAATTTTGGTAACGTCCAGCCAACATTCCTAAAGGAATCGCGATCACATACGTTAAGATAACTGTTAACAAAGATAGCCACAATGTGTTGCTGATCCGTCCTGAAAGTAATGTTGCTACTGGTAGTTTATAGATAAAACTTTGACCAAAATCTCCTTTAAGTGCATTTCCGATCCAACGGAAATATTGTGTATACCAAGGATCATTCAATCCGGCTGCTTCCCGCATCCGTTCAATAACTGCTGGATCTTGGTTCGGATTAATCAATCCTGTAAATGGATCCCCGGGCATTGCTTGTGCAATCAAGAAAATTAAGACACTCAAAATAATGACTTGCGGGATCATTAATATCAAACGACGTAGAATTGTTTTCCACATTATTCAGCACCCCCATTTTTCAAAGCGACTTGATGTGTTTCTGTGATGGTTCTAAGGTCATAAACACGACCTGTTTCATCATAGTAATCTTTTTGGTGAGTGACATATTCCAACTCTACCCGACGGCGGTTTTCTTTATGCGCCTCACGATTTTTCACATCAATTTGAGGAATAGCTGACAATAACCGCTTCGTATAAATATGACGCGGATCTTGATAAATATCTTGGCGTGTACCGATTTCAACAAAACGACCTTTATACATGATGGCGATATTGTCGCACATGTGTTTCACAACACCCAAGTCATGAGAGATGAATAAGAAACTTAAGCCAAACTCTTGTTGGATTCGTTTCATAAAGTTGAGCACCTGTGCCTGTACAGACAGGTCCAATGCAGAAACAGGTTCATCAGCAACGATCAATTTAGGGTTCGATGCCACTGCGCGGGCAACCCCCAAACGTTGTCTCTGTCCACCAGAGAATTCATGAGGGTATTTGTATAAAGCATCTTCTGGCATCCCAACGATATCCAAAAGCCGTTTCACCCGTTGTTTTTCTTCTTGGTCACTCAAACGTTCAAAATTCCGTAGCGGTTCAGCAATAATATCCACTACCCGCTTTTTAGGATTCAGACTTGACATAGAATCTTGAAAAATCATTTGAACATCCTTGTTGTAATTCATTTTTTTGCGGACAGAGCGCTTTGTGACATCTTGTCCTTCGTAAATGACTTCACCGCTGGTAATCTTTTCCAAGCCAACGATTGCTTTCCCTGTTGTTGATTTTCCAGAGCCTGATTCTCCTACCAGACCGTAAGTTTTTCCCTTTTCGATGATGAAATCCACACCGTCAACAGCATAGACATAGTCCGTTACGCGGTTGAAAAAACCGCTGCGAATCGGATAGTGGACTTTCAGATCTTTGATTGTGATTAATTCTGACATCTACACTTCTCCTTCTTCGTCTCTAAAATGAAAATGCTTATAGCAAGTACAGCGAACTAAATGATCTGGTGCAACTTCATGCAGGACAGGATTTTCTTCGTGGTCACTAGCTGGGATCCAAGGGATACGAGCAGCAAAACGGCAACCAGTTCTTGGCATGTTTTTCAATGAAGGAACGACGCCTTCAATCACGTGCAGTTCACTGTCTTGAGAATCTTCTTGTGGAATTGAGTTCAGCAAAGAGCGTGTATAAGGGTGTTTTGGATTTGCAAACAACTCTTCCGCTGTGGCAACTTCAACAAACTGACCGCCATACATAACGGCTACACGATCAGCCATTTCTGCCACTACACCTAAGTCATGGGTGATCAAAATGATTCCCGTTTGTGTTTCAGCCTGCAAATCTTTCAACAAATCTAGGATCTGTGCTTGGATGGTTACATCCAATGCAGTGGTTGGCTCATCAGCAATAACAATTGGCGGTTTGCATGCGATGGCAATGGCAATGATCACCCGTTGCCGCATCCCACCGGATAATTCGTGGGGATACTGGCGACCCACCCGTGCTGGATTTGGAATTCCTACTTGATCTAGTAATTCAAGGGCCCGGGCTTGTCTCTGTTCCGCATTCATATTTGTATGATAAGATAAACCTTCTTTGATTTGGTCTTCAATACGCATGAGTGGGTTCAAAGCGGACAATGGATCTTGGAAAATCATCCCAATGTCGTTCCCGCGAATTTTGTTGTAAAGTGTTTCATTTAAGTTTGACAAATTCAAGTCTTTGTATAAGATTTCACCGGTGATTTTGGTATTGTTTGGATCATGCAATCCCATAATCGTTGTAGCTAAGGTACTTTTTCCACATCCGGATTCGCCTACGATCGCTAAAATCTCATTGCGTTCCAACGTAAAAGAAACACCGTCTACAGCGTCATAGTAATCATCTTTAATACGAAAACCTGTATGTAGGTTTTGAACATCTAGTAATTGATTATCAGTTGACAATCGAATACCCCTCTCTTTTTTATAAGATGAAGTGCCCTCTAATGTAAAAAAGTAGGAATTATAAGTCAAATTCCAAATGCTTTCTTAACATCGTGTAATATTTTCTTAATAATTATATAGAATCACTCACTAGATTGCAAGTCTATAAATTTTTAAGATACTGAATTTTCAGAATACTTACATTCCATTTACATTTTTTCAGGATGGTGCAAAGAAAAGGCACTTTTTTTCGAGAAACGAATGGTTATTAAACAAATTCTGATAAAGAAAGAGCTGGGTCATCTATGACTCAGCTCCTGTATCTGTCTTAAGCAAGATGGCTTGAAATATAATCAACTGCTCCGCCGACTGTTTCAATCTGTTCGGCATCTTCATCAGAAATCTCCGTACCAAATTCATCTTCTAATTCTAAGACGAATTCCATCACACTGATTGAATCAGCATTTAAGTCGTCTTTAATACTCATTGTATCCGTTACTTTATCTGCATCGATCTCAAAATGGTTTGCGATCACTACTGCAACTTTCTTGAATACTTCTTCTCGCGTCAATTGCCTTCACCTCCACGCGTTCGCACAAAACATAGAATGGCTAACAAACATTGTACTGCTTACATGCAAATTTGTCTAGTCCTTTTTTGCATTTTCATTACAATGATTGCAGTCTCATTGCGTTGGCTCTTCATGCTTAGGTGTTTCTTCAAAATGAGCCACCAATTGAGGAACCACATCTGCCTGCAACATGGTATAGATTTGTTTGATGGTTGCTGCCACGGCATCTGGTCCAGTCGCTCCATGTGTTTTGATCACTGGTGCTTTCAGACCAAACAAGACAGCCCCTCCGTGTTTGGCATAATCCATCTCATTTTTTAAATTGCGCAAGGCATCTTTCAATAATAAAGCCCCTAATTTCCCTTTGGTTCCGGAATTCATGATGGATTGTTTCAATAACGACATCATATTCAATGCGGTTCCTTCAATGGATTTCAAGACGGCGTTCCCAGTGAATCCATCTGTGACCACAACATCCGCTGCACCGTTCAAAAGTTCCCTAGCTTCAACATTTCCGATAAAGTGAATCGATGATTCTTTGGTCAACAATTCAAACGCTTTTTTGGTTAACTCGCTGCCTTTGGTCTCTTCCGTCCCATTGTTTAGCAACCCTACTCGCGGTTGTTGAATGCCTCGGACTTTTTGAGCGTAAAAAGAACCTAACACAGCATATTGAACGAGATGTTCTGCTTTATTGTCAGCATTCGCTCCTAGATCCAGCATATCAAAGCCAGTTTCTTTCCCAAGTACAGGCATCGTCGACATTAAGCCAGGACGTTCGATTCCTTTGATACGACCTACGATAAACAAACCTGCAGCTAACAAAGCACCGGTATTTCCAGCAGAGAAAATGGCATCCGCTTGACCTTCTTTGACCGCTTGGGCTGCTAAGACCATCGATGCGTTCTTTTTGCGGCGGATCGCTTTAACAGGTTCATCATCACTGTTGATTTTTTCATCGGTATGAATGATTGTAAGCTGACTTTCGTCTGTCACATATTTTCTGATTTCATCTTCTTTTCCGTATAATAGAAATTCGATTTCTGGATATTCTTTTTTTGCTAACATGACGCCTTCAACGATCGCTTTTGGTGCGTTATCGCCACCCATGGCATCTACGGCAATTTTCATGACATACGCCACTCCCTTCATTTTTCCAAGTTAGTATACCATATTCTTTAATCAAAAAATTGATTGTCTCGTTTTTCTGCTGCTAAATAATCGGCTAGCGCTTGATACTCCGGTAAAATCTGCCATTGGTGCTTCTGCCAGATTTGAGTTGCTTCTACTTGTGCAACTTCAAGAATATGGGCATCGGCTACTAAATCGGCTGCGGCGAATTCAGGTAAACCTGATTGACGATTACCAAAGACTTCCCCGGGACCTCGCAATTGCAGATCTTTTTCACTGACGACAAAGCCATTGGTGGTTTCAGTCATGATTTTCATCCGCTCTATTCCGGTTTCATTTTTGGGATTTGCCACCAAAATACAGTAAGAAGCATCTGCACCACGGCCGACACGCCCCCGCAACTGGTGCAACTGAGCTAACCCAAAACGATCTGCATCAATAATCAACATGACTGTCGCATTGGGTACATTTACCCCTACTTCAATAACTGTCGTTGATACCAAGATCTGTAACTGGTTGTCCTTGAACTCTTCCATGATCGCGTCTTTTTCTATATTTTTCATTTTGCCGTGGAGAATGCCCACTTGGTAGTTAGGGGCAAAATAAGCCTGCAGCTGCTCGTAAATCTCCGTAGCATTCTTGACATCTAACATTTCTGATTCTTCAATCAGCGGACAGATCACATACATTTGATGTCCTTTCGCTAATTCCTGACGAGCCCAGTCCAGCACAGATTCCAATTGAGGTGGTCGTACCCAACGCGTTTCGACCGGAATCCGGCCAGCTGGCATCTCATCGATGATGGAAACATCCATCTCACCATAGGCCGTGATGGCCAAGGTTCGTGGTATCGGCGTCGCCGTCATGAACAAAACATCCGGCAAATATCCTTTTTCTCGCAATATTTTTCGCTGATTGACACCAAAGCGATGCTGCTCATCTGTGATGACTAAACCTAGACGGGCAAAATTGACCCCTTCTTGGATCAACGCATGCGTCCCTACGACAATATCGATCTCACCTGCAGCCAATTGCTCCAAGATCACTCGCCGTTCCTTTGTCTTGGTGGACCCTGTCAGCAGTGCCGTTGTCACTTCTAGCGGATCAAATAACTGGTTAAGGCTTTCCAAATGTTGTTGTGCCAGAATCTCAGTTGGTACCATTAACGCCCCTTGAAAGCCAGCTGTCATAGTGGCGTACAGTGCGATAGCAGCCACAACTGTTTTGCCGCTACCGACATCTCCTTGCAGCAGTCGCTGCATATGTTGCGGACTTTTGAGGTCATGACAGATCTCGTTGGTGACTCGCTTTTGAGCAGCAGTCAATTCGAAAGGCAGTGTCTGGGTGAAAGCTTTTAACCGCTGAACATCATAGTCAATGGCTAAGCCGTTCTTTTCAGCCTTTTCGGAAATTTTCAATCCTTGGATCTGCATTTGAAATAGGAAGAACTCTTCAAAGATGATTCGCCGCTTTGCTTGATGACTTTCTTGCGGATCTTTTGGAAAGTGCATAGCTCGCATAGCAGTCTGGCGATCCAATAACCGATATTTCTCCGTTAAAGTTAGAGGTAAGATTTCCTCGATCTGGTCTCCGTATGATTCAAATGCCTGCCTGATCAAGTCAACCAGCACGCTTTGCCGTACCGATTTGTTTACATGATAGATAGGAGCGAAATCACCTGGCTTCTTGCTGCCAAGAATCTTCATCCCAGCTAGTGATTTCCGTTTCGCATCCCATTTCCCGTAAACCGCGATTTCTTCAGACAAAACAACTTTATCTTTTAAATAGGGCTGATTAAAAAAGGAAACATTGAATACATCATGATCTTGCATCATTCGAAACTGCAGCCGACTCTTTTTGTAACCAAAACGATTTACAACAGCCGGGGAAACAACGATTCCTTTGATCGTGACTTTTTCTTGATCTTGTATCTCGTTCAATTGACGCTCTTGAATATCTTCGTAGCGAAAGGGGTAATATCGCAATAAATCTTCGATTGTCTGGATTCCAAGCGCTGCGAGATCTTTTGCTCGCTTTTCTCCGACACCAGACAAAACAGTGATTGGCTGATCAAGCATTTCTTCCCTCCTCAAAACTAGTTGTTTGCAGATTGCTTTCTTTATTTTACTCTTCTCTGTTTAAATTACGAAGAATTTGAATGAAAAAAGATGAGCAAAAACAGGCTGTTTCTCTATCAATCAAAAAAGAGACGGAAACAAAAATCGCCCTGCGACTTTTGCCCCGTCTGCTTTCAAGTTTTATTCAGCCGAGAAAAGATACGGATAAACAGGTTGATCTCCTTGATGGATCTCCACTTCGATCTCCGGATAGATTTCTGTCAATGCTGCTTCGATTTTTGCTGCTTCTTTTGCTTTTCCTTCTTCGCCGATAATAATCGTAACGATTTCTGTTTCATCTGAAATCATCTTCTGCAATGTATCCATGGAAGCAGAGAAACAATCGGGTACAGAAACCACGATTTTCCCATCAACCATTCCCAAGAAATCACCTTCTGTGATTTCAATTCCATCGATCGCTGTATTACGAATCGCGTGTGTCACCGAACCACTGACAACACTTGACAAGATTTCAGTCATCGCTTGTTGATTTTCCGCTAACGTTGCTTGTTCATTGAAGGCCAACATTGCTGTCATCCCTTGTGAAATCGTACGGGTCTCAACAACAGCGACTGGGATGTCCGATACTTCTGCTGCTTGTTGTGCAGCCATAAAAATATTCTTATTGTTTGGTAAGACGATAACCTGATCTGCGTTCACTTCATTGATAGCAGTCACGATGTCTTCCGTGCTTGGATTCATCGTTTGACCACCGCTGATCACATAGCTTGCACCTAAGCTGGTAAATAGTTTATTTAATCCATCACCGGCTGCGATAGCAATGATTGCATAAGGTGTACGCGGACGTTTCACTGCAGCAGAGGGTTGATCGTGCTCCAGAATTGTTTCATGCTGTACACGCATATTATCCACCTTGATCTTGATCAAAGAACCAAATTTTTGGCCATAGTTCATGACTTCACCTGGATGTTCTGTGTGTACATGGACTTTGATAATCTCATCGTCATTGACGACTAAAAGAGAATCTCCAAGTTCGTTTAGATAATTTCGGAATGTTTCATAATCAAACGTACTGTCCACTGTTGGTCCTTCACCAATTTTGACCATGATCTCTGTACAATAACCGAATTTGATGTCTTCTGTAGCCATTTGTCCTTGAACGCTGCGATGATGTTCGGCATTGACCATTTCATCCATTGCTGCTGGTGTTGGTTCATAGACCTCATTGGCTTGATATTCTCCAGTCAGTGCATTTAAGAACCCTTCATAAATGAACAATAATCCTTGGCCACCACTATCGACTACACCAACTTCTTTCAAGACTGGCAATAGATCTGGTGTTTTGGCTAGCGCACGTTTTGCTCCGTGAACGACTGCTTTCATGACTTCTACACAGTCATCACTAGTTTGTGCTTTTTTCTCACCGTATTCTGCAGCGATACGTGCTACTGTCAGAATCGTTCCTTCTACGGGTTTCATGACTGCTTTATAGGCGGTTTCGACCCCATGTGTAAAGGCTTGTGCCAATTCTGGCGCAGTTAATGTTTCGACCGTGGGGATCGCTTTAGCAAATCCACGGAACAATTGAGACAAAATGACGCCTGAGTTTCCTCGTGCGCCCATTAGTAGTCCTTTTGAAAGAGTTGTGGCAAGATCGCCCACTTTTTCTGAAGTGGCATCTGCTACTGCTTTAGCACCGCTTGTCATTGATAAATTCATATTCGTTCCTGTATCTCCATCAGGTACTGGAAATACATTCAATGAATTGACAAACTCTGCATTTACTTGTAGACGAGCCGCGCCTGCCTGCACCATCTCTTGAAACTGACCTGCACTGATATTCGTTACCTTCACTGATAATCCTCCTTAAAATCATCCGCCGCAAGCGGATCACTTGCCTAATCTGGCAGTACACGTACACCTTGGACAAAAACATTCACTGAATTTGCTGAAACGCCTAGCATTGTTTCAAGATTATATTTCACTTTTTCTTGCACATTGCGGGAAACTTCAGAAATTTTTGTACCATAGCTAACGATCGTGTAGACATCCACTGCAATACCGTTTTCTTCTTGACGAACAACGACACCGCGAGAATAGTTTTCTTTGCGTAAAATTTCATTGATGTTGTCCTTGATCTGTTTCTTGCTGGCCATGCCCACAATACCAAACACATCTGTTGCTGCGCCACCGACAACTGTGGCGATGACCTCGTTGCTGATTTCAATAATACCTGATGAGGTTTTGATTTTTACAGCCATAATATAGCCTCCTTAAGCGGGATATTCCCATCTTTCTTCTCTCACATTTTATCATAGCTGCTAGTCAAATAAAAGGATGTGACTTATGAAAAGGGGCTTGGCATCAGATATTCTTGTATTCTGACCTTGTTTAATTTACAATGTTTACTGCTAAAAGTCAATCTTTCTTGAAAATTACCCTTGCATTTTCTAACTTTCTATGATAAATTCAGATGGTATGAGCTGAAATAGCGCTCCAACATCAAGGCAAAGGAGGAAATAACCACATGGCTAAAGTTTGTTACTTTACTGGACGTAAAACTACAAGTGGAAACAACCGTTCACACGCAATGAATGCGACAAAACGTACTGTGAAACCTAACTTGCAAAAAGTTCGCGTTATGATTGACGGAAAACCTAAAAAAGTTTGGGTGTCAACTCGTGCTTTGAAATCTGGAAAAGTTGAGCGCGTATAATCTTAACCACACATTTTCGGCCGTTCTTGCGAGCGGTCTTTTTTGTTGTCTTCCGTTTCATTCCTCCTTTCCTTTCTTATGTCCTTTGTTTTTTCTTTAAACAGCTAATGACATTGTTTTTTTAATCCTTTGAATTATGGTACACTAATAAAAAATTCATAAGGATTAGGTGACTATTCTTGGCTACTATCAAATCATTCATCAAACAACATTGGCCTTATATGACCGCCAGTTTTCTGCTGCCGTTACTGATTATGGCAGTCATTTATTTAACGATCGGAATCTATCCCGGCAGCAGCCGCAGTGTCTTAGCGAGCGATGCCTTTTCGCAATTTTCGAATTTCCATGCCAGTTTTCGTAATGTCTTATTAGGCAAGCAGAGTATCTTCTATACTTGGAATGCCTCTTTAGGGTTGAACTATCTTGCACTGATCTCTTACTATTTAGGCGGTCTTTTTACGCCGCTGGTTTTATTGTTTCCCAATCAATTGATGCCAGATACGCTCTATGTGCTGACACTTTTGAAAATCGGCAGCGCCGGACTCGCATTTTGGTTTTACGCGAGTCAAACATTTAAAATCCAACGGTGGCATCATGTTACGCTTGCTGTCTGCTATGCGTTGATGTCCTTTATCACTGCTCACTCCGAATTGATCATGTGGCTAGATGCACTTATTTACCTGCCATTAGTGATTCTAGGGATTGATCGGCTCTTGCAACAAAAAAAACCGACTCTTCTGTTTGTCAGTTACCTACTGTTATTTATCTCAAGTTTTTATATGGGATTCATGATCGGAGTGTTCTCCGTCTTGTATCTATTCGTGCAATTAGGTCGCGATTGGAAGCAAAACAAGAAAGCAATCATCCCTTACGGCATCACTTCTTTATTAGCCGGTGGGGCTTCCATGATCATCATTTTGCCTGCTGTACTTGATTTACGTTCAAATGGGGAAGAATTGTCCACTATCACGAAGTTCAAGACAGAAGCTACTGGTGTTTTCGATCTTGTAATGAAAAATATGATTGGCGTATATGATACAACTAAATACGGTTCGATCCCGTTTATTTATATTGGCCTACTGCCATTACTACTTTGTATTTTATACTTTGTTTCTAAGAGAATTCCTTTAAAAGATAAACTGCTATATGCTGGATTGTTTAGCATTTTGATCGCCAGTTTCTATATCGTTCCCTTGAATCTCTTCTGGCATGGGATGCATGCCCCAAACATGTTCTTGTTCCGCTATGCCTATTTGTTCTCCTTTCTAGTGATTCTTTTGGCTGGTTATGGTTGGGAACAGCTGCAGCAAAAAGACCGAGGTCTGTTTGTGATTGTCGGACTATCTACGATTGCTCTCTTTGCACTTTCTTATGGACTGGGAGGAAACTCGTATGAATTCGTCACCACAGCCTCTTTTGCGTTAACGATTGTTTTCTTTGCCCTTTACTTGCTGTGTATCGGTTTCGGTCAACTTGGTATGCTAACTAAAAAGAAAGTGGCACTTCTCTTGTTGGTTTTCGTTTGCGGTGAAATGGCGATCAACACGAGTGGGATGGTTCGCGGAATCTTAAATGATTGGAATTACGCCTCTCGAAGTCTGTTCACTGATCCTTATCCTTCAATCAAGCAATTGGTGGATCAAGCCGATAAAGACAATGAGACCTTTTTCCGTTTGGAAAATCTGGATCCCGTTTCTTCCAATGACAGTATCAACTATGGTTACAGCGGTGTCAGCATGTTTTCTTCAATCCGCAACCGCAACTCCTCTAGTTACTTAGATAAATTAGGTTTTCGTTCAAGAGGAACGAATCTTAATATCCGTTATCCGAATAATACATTGCTAATGGATGCTTTCACCGGCATCAAATACAATATTAGCAAACAAAACTTAACAAAATACGGTTTTGAACGCGTAGGAGAAGCTGGAGACTACAAGCTTTATCAAAATAGCAACGCTCTTCCCCTTGCCATGTTAGCAGAGCCTTCGATCAATAAGATCCAACAGCCTGCCAACGACAATCTAACCAGCCAGAAGAATTTGATCAACGGTTTGGCAAACATTGAACAAAACTATTTTGATTTTCAACCGATCACTGTCATTCACAGCAAAAACACCGATATCACTGAAAATGGCATGTACACGACATTCCAAGAGCAAGAAAGCAATGTGGCGAAAGAGATTACTTGGCAAGTAGAAGTACCTGCTCATTCCCAAGCCTATCTTAGTCTGTATCCGGCAAACTTCGGTGAATTAGAGAGTTCTACAGCTACGATCACTGTGAACGGGGAACAGCGGGAAAGTCAAATTGGAATCAATGGTCAATATTATGATCTAGGCTACTATGATACGGCAACGACCGTGCAGTTTACGGCAAGTTTCTATGGCACTCAGTCAATTTCTTTCCAAAACCCACAGGTGGTGACATTAGACACTACCGCCTTTCAACGGGCAATCGATGCCATTCAAGAGAGAGGTGTTGCGATGACTGTCGGCAAACAAAATGCCGAAGCCGATATCACTACTGAGAAAGAACAGCAGCTTATCACTACGATTCCTTATGACAAGGGCTGGTCTGCCAAACTGGATGGCAAACCTATCGCTATTGACGCTTTCCAAGATGCGTTTATCAGTGTGAAGATCCCAAGCGGTACCCACCATCTTGAACTGACTTATTTACCGCAAGGTTTTGTGATCGGAGTCATTTTATTCTTTAGCTGCCTACTGCTCTTTATTTTGTTCCGCTATTTCTATCAAAGAAAAGTAGCAGCTGAGATAGAACACACACCCACAGACAAGCCAGGCAGATGAGAGCAATCGATACCTTCTTTATCTGCCACAATAGCAGTCAGCTGCGAAAAGAAGCGCCCCCCAACGGATCGATACGAATCGAACCTTAGGAGGCGCTTCTTTCTTTTAGTTCTCTTTTATTCATAGGCTACGCGAACCAAATACAACCCTTCCGGATGAGCAGTAGGTCCAGCGGCATTGCGGTCTTTTTGGGCAATAATGGCGGGAATGCTATCTGCTGGTAAGCGTCCATTACCGATCTTCAACAGGGTTCCGACCATGATGCGGATCATTTTATATAAGAAGCCATCGCCTCGAAAGGTAAAGAGTAGTTCGTCTCCGGCCTCATTCACTTCCATACTAGCTTGGTGAATCGTCCGGACTTTATCTTCTACGGAGCTGCCAGTGGCACAAAAACTGGTAAAATCATGCGTACCTAATAAATCGGGTAAAGCTTGCTGGATTTTCATTAGGTCCAACGGATACGGGTAATAGCTTGCGTAATATCTACGAAAAGGGCTTCGTGGTTTGCCGATATCTACGCGAAATTGATAGGTCTTCTCCCGCACAAGATAGCGGGCGTGAAAGTGTTCATCGACGATTTCCACCTGTTTCACAGCAATATCTTCCGGTGTTTGTGTATCAAGTCCAAAGCGCATTTTTTCTAATGGACGTTCGTCAAAGTCAAAATGAATCACTTGACCTAAAGCATGGACACCCGCATCGGTCCGTCCTGAACCGTGGATTTGGACTGCTTGTCCATTGTTCATGCGAGTCAATGTTTTTTCGATTTCTTCTTGTACTGTGCGTCCATTGGGTTGGCGCTGAAATCCTTGGAAATTGGTGCCATCGTAAGCAATCGTTGCTTTATAACGTACCATCTTCTCACCTGCTTTCATTTTCTCAAAAAAATCTGAGGAGCCGATTGCACTCCCCAGACATTTACTTTTATCCTCTTAATAATACTAAACCTACTGTAAAGAGCACAAAGACCAACACTACGAGTGTGTCGCGGTTGTGCCAGTGAAGAATCCGATACTTGGTCCGCCCTTCACCGCCTTGATAGCCTCTAGCCTCCATGGCTGTAGCTAGGTCCTCTGCCCGGTTAAAACTGCTGACAAACAAAGGGATCAGCAATGGGACGATAGCTTTCATCTTTTGCAACAACCCGCCTTCTCCGAAATCGACTCCGCGGGCACGCTGGGCATTCATAATTTTCTCAGTCTCATCCATTAATGTCGGCACAAAGCGAAGTGCGATCGACAGCATCAAAGAAATTTCATGCACGGGAAATCGGATGGCTTTTAATGGGCGTAATATATATTCGATTGCATCTGACAACTCCAAAGGTGGTGTCGTCAACGTCAGCAATGTCGACATAAAAATAATCAAAACAAAACGGCAAAAAATGAACGCACCATTCTGCAAACCAAATTCGGTAATATTGAAGATCCACCAGGACCAATAGACTTCTCCACCCGTCGTAAAGAGAATCTGCAATGCTACAGTGAATAAAATCAGCCAGATCAACGGGCGAACACCACGAACGAAAAAACCCAAATCAATTTTGGAAAGAAAAATGCTAAATAGCGTAAAAACAGCTGCCAAAAGATAGCTCTGCCAATTGTTTGCCAAAAAAATGATTCCAATAAAATAAAAACTGGCAAGTAATTTCACCCGTGGATCGAGTTTATGGATAAAGGAATCTCCTGGAATAAAGCGGCCAAAGATTAGTTTATTCATCATTTGCGGTCGCCTCCTTTGCTACCAGTTGATCCGCAAGTTCTTCTGCTGTCAATGGCAAGTGTTCGAAATGCAACCCTTTCGCTTGCAACAACGCTGCAAAAGCAGTTGCTGTTGGTACGCCTAATTGTTTTTCTTGTAGCCATTCGATATCTTGAAAAACATTCTTCGGTGCACCCTCTTTAACGATTCGTCCTTTTTCTAATACATAGACATAATCTGCAAAATTAGCCACATCATCCATCAAATGGGTCACTAAGATGATGGTCATATTTTTCTCTTGATGGAGTCGCTGGAACATCTCCATCATTTCTTTGCGTCCTTGTGGATCTAAACCCGCTGTCGGCTCATCTAATACCAATACTTCCGGTTCCATTGCTAAGACCCCGGCAATGGCTACTCGGCGCATCTGTCCTCCTGAGAGATCAAATGGGGAACGTTCAAGAAAGCTTTCATCTAAACCAACGAGTTTAATGTACTCTTTCGCTAATTCAGCTGCCGCTTCTTCACTCACACCAAAATTTTGGGGACCAAAAGCGATATCTCGAGCCACAGTTTCTTCAAACAATTGCGATTCAGGAAATTGAAAGACGATTCCTACTTTTTTACGCAATGGTTTTAAATTCTTATTATCAGTTTCAGGAGTGATCACGCGATCACCAATCGTCACTTTGCCCGCTGTTGGCTTTAATAATGCATTCAAGTGTTGTAGTAATGTTGATTTGCCACTACCAGTGTGACCCACCAATGCTGTATACGAGCCTTCTTTGATTTCGAGATCAATATCGAATAACACGCGTTGCTCAAATGGGGAATGCGGTTGATAAGTAAATGCTACTTTTTCAAAACGGATGTCCATAGCCAATCCACCATTCCTTCCTCTGTCAAGTACGCTGCAGGCACAGAGATGCCGCGCTGCTTCAAAGCTGCCTTCAATTTTTCTGGAAAAGGCAAATCTAGACCCAATTCGATCAATTCTGGGCCAGCCGAAAAGATTTCTGCCGGCGTCCCTTCACGAACCAGTTCTCCTTGGCGCATGACCATGACCCGATTGGCATTGGCTGCCTCATCAATATCATGGGTGATTGACAGAACAGTTAAATTATTTTCTTCCTTGATTTTCTTGATCGTTGAAATAACTTCTTCTCTTCCTTCAGGATCAAGCATACTAGTTGCCTCATCTAAAATGATGATATCGGGACGTAATGCCACAACACCAGCGATGGCTACTCGCTGTTTTTGTCCCCCAGAAAGTCTGGCTGGTTCTCGTGTTGCAAATTCTTCCATCCGGACTTGTTCTAGAGCATTTTTGACTCTGATCACCATTTCGTCACGAGGAATCCCTTGGTTCTCTAGACCAAATGCCACATCATCTTCTACAGTTGAACCGACAAATTGATTGTCGGGATTTTGAAAAACCATTCCGACCATTTTACGGATATTCCAAATATTTTCTTCATTAAGCAGCATGTCTCCCACTGCAACGCTTCCTTCTTGCGGTAAAATCAAACCGTTGATCGTTTTGGCCAAGGTCGATTTTCCTGAACCGTTATGACCGATAAGCGCAACCCATTCTCCTTGCTCAATGGACAAAGAGACATTCTTCAACGCCGGACGATCTTCTTCGGTATAACGAACGGTGATAGCATTCAATTCAATGATCGGCTTCATGATATACTCCTTCATTCCAGTTAATTCTTACTTACACTACCAAAAAAGTAAGTTATTTTCAATCATTCCGATGAGATTTCCAAACAGAACTTTGTTTTCACTTGCCATGACCTGTCAAGACAGATCATCGAAAGTAAAAAAAAAGCACTTTATGATGAGTGCGTACACCTCGAAATACATCGAGGTGTAGGCGCTGAGCTAGACTCGGAAAGTTTCTTCCAACATCATAACACTCTTAATAAACATCTATAAAGTGATGATAAGTGTGATTTTAAACAAGTTCTAGGATAACCATTGGTGCAGCATCTCCGCGTCTTGGTTCTGTTTTCAAGATGCGAGTGTAGCCACCTTGGCGATCTGTGTAACGAGGAGCGATGTCATTGAATAATTTTTGCAAAGCTGATTCAATAACTACTTCTTCGTTTTCTTCACGAACGCTAGCAACTTCATTACGAACAAATGCGGCAGCTTGGCGACGTGCATGCAAATCACCACGTTTACCTAAAGTGATCATTTTTTCTGCAGTTGAACGAACTTCTTTCGCACGAGCTTCAGTCGTAACGATGCGTTCGTTAATGAATAAATCAGTTGTTAAATCACGCAACATCGCTTTACGTTGGCTAGATGTGCGTCCTAGTTTACGATAACTCACGTGGTTTCCCTCCTTCACTTTCGTATGTCGTCTCGATCAGACGAGCCGAAACTAACGTAATCGAAGACGTATTAATCGTCTTTACGTAGTCCTAAACCAAGATCGTGTAATTTCACTTTGACCTCTTCAAGAGATTTACGGCCTAAGTTCCGTACTTTAATCATTTCTGGTTCAGATTTATTAGTCAATTCTTGTACAGTATTGATTCCTGCACGTTTTAGACAGTTGTATGAACGAACAGACAAGTCTAATTCTTCAATCGTCATTTCCAACATTTTTTCTTTTTGTGTTTCTTCTTTTTCCACCATGATCTCAGCGTTTTTCGCTTCGTCCGTTAGGTTTACAAAGATGTCTAAATGTTCGGTCATGATTTTTGCAGCTAAACTCATTGCTTCCAATGGTTCAATTGAGCCATCAGTCCATATTTCCATCGTTAATTTGTCAAAATCATCACGACGACCAACACGAGTATTTTCTACTTGGTAGTTCACACGACGTACTGGTGTATAGATTGAATCGACTGGAAGAACACCGATTGGCATGTCTTCTTTTTTATTTTCATCTGCTTGAACGTAGCCGCGTCCAGGTTTCACAGTTAAGCGAGCATGGAATGAAGCTCCTTCAGAAACGTTGCAGATATACATATCTTTGTTAAGGATTTCTACATCACTGTCTACGATGATATCGCCAGCAGTTACTGTAGCAGGTCCTGTAATATCGATTTCCAGGGTTTTTTCTTCATCCCCGTACATTTTTAATGCAAGACCTTTGATATTCAAGATGATTTGAGCAACGTCTTCCCGAACGCCCTTAACAGTTGAGAATTCGTGTAAAACTCCATCGATTTGAATATTGGTGATTGCTGCACCAGGTAAAGAAGATAATAAAATACGACGTAAGGAATTTCCTAAAGTAGTTCCGTATCCTCTTTCAAGAGGCTCAACGATGAACTTGCCATAATCTTTTTCTTCATCAATCTTTGCGATTCTTGGTTTTTCGAATTCAATCATTCTTATCTTTTACCCCTTTCAAAACGAAAAGTGTCTTGTTCAATGACGTAATTGTTACACTCAAAATGAGCAGCACTCATTAAACACGACGGCGTTTTGGAGGGCGGCATCCATTATGAGGGACTGGAGTCACGTCACGGATTGCAGTCACTTCCAAACCTGCTGCTTGTAATGAACGAATTGCTGCTTCACGTCCAGAACCAGGTCCTTTAACTGTTACTTCTACAGTTCTTAATCCGTGTTCCATTGCTGCTTTGGTAGCTGTTTCTGCTGCCATTTGAGCGGCAAAAGGAGTAGATTTTTTGCTTCCTTTGAAACCTAATGAACCAGCTGATGACCATGCTAATGCATTCCCATGAGTATCAGTGATCATAATGATTGTATTATTGAATGTTGAGTGAATATGTGCAATACCCGCTTCAATATTCTTTTTCACACGGCGTTTACGACTCACTTTTTTTGCTGCCATGAAGTTTTAACCTCCTTCACTTAGGAATTATTTTTTCTTGCCTGCGACTGTTTTAGACGGGCCTTTACGAGTACGTGCATTGTTTTTCGTGTTTTGTCCACGAACTGGCAATCCACGGCGATGACGGATACCACGGTATGAACCGATTTCCATCAAACGTTTGATGTTCAAGTTCACTTCACGACGAAGGTCACCTTCAACTTTTAATTTATCAACTTCAGCACGGATAGCATCTGTTTGTTCATTCGTTAGATCACGAACACGAACTTCTTCAGAAACGCCAGCGTTTGCTAAAATTTGTTTTGCAGTCGTGTTACCAATACCATAGATATAAGTAAGTGAAACGACCACACGTTTATCACGAGGAATATCTACTCCTGCAATACGAGCCATATTTGTTACACCTCCGATTATCCTTGACGTTGTTTATGTTTTGGATTTGCTGGGCAAATCACCATAACGCGTCCTTTACGACGAATTACTTTACAATGTTCGCACATTGGTTTTACTGATGGTCTTACTTTCATGATAATACCTCCTGTGGTTTTACGGAGTACAATTATTTAAAGCGATAAGTAATGCGGCCACGGTTCAGGTCATACGGTGATAATTCAACCGTCACTTTGTCTCCAGGTAATATACGAATGTAGTGCATCCGGATCTTACCAGAAACGGTCGCTAGAACTTGGTGTCCGTTTTCCAATTCGACTTTAAACATTGCATTCGGCAAAGTTTCGACGACTGTACCTTCGACTTCAATCATATCTTCTTTTGCCACGCACAGTACCTCCTTGTACTTGTGATTTTCACACGATAAAATGGCGGAAACGGGGTTCCCACCTGATATTCTCAAACTATGCTTCTACTTAATAACAGTAGAAGGCGGACTGACATATTTTATCATACTCTGTCAAAGGTTTCAAGAGAAAGTTTTGTAGCTGCAAGTCGGTGACGGGCAATCTATGATTAGTCAATGATGTTTTTAACATCTTTAAATACAGCATCGATGTCGCGATCACCATCAATCGACTGCAATAAACCTTTTTCTTTGTAATAAGCTAAGATTGGTTCACTGCTTTTGATATTGACAGCTAGACGATTTTTGACCGTCTCAGGCTTATCATCTTCACGTTGGTAGAAGTCATGACTTCCACAACGATCACATGTTCCTTCCACTTTTGGCGGATTGAACAATTTATGATAAGTTGCCCCACAATTGCGGCACATGAAGCGGCCGGCTAAACGTTCTACGAGAACTTCTTCAGGAACATGAATATCAATGACAGCATCTAGTTTTTTGTTTAGGTCTTTCAACATTTCGTCCAATGCTTCAGCTTGTTCCAAAGTCCGCGGAAAGCCATCCAATAAGAAGCCTTTCTCTGTGTCTGGTTCAGCTAAACGCTCTTTGACGATACCGTTGGTGACCTCATCTGGAACCAAAGCGCCTTGATCCATGTAAGATTTTGCTTTCAGGCCTAATTCTGTTTCGTTCGCCATTGCAGCCCGAAACATATCGCCTGTTGAAATATGAGGAAGACCGTATTCAGCAACGATACGTTCTGCCTGAGTACCTTTACCGGCACCAGGTAGTCCCATTAAAATGAGGTTCATTCTAATTCCTCCTGTAAGTTTTTGAATAGTGTTGAGGAGGACCTCAACACTTCAATAACTTTAATTGATAAAACCAGTATATTTCCGTTTCAGCATAAGTCCTTCTAGCTGCTTCGCAGTATCCAGAGCTACCCCGATAACGATCAATAAACTTGTTCCACCTAAACCGATTGATTGCGGCAAGTTCCAAACCATCTGAGCGATGATCGGCAACAGCGCAACTAGTCCTAAGAAGACCGATCCTACTGTACTTAATCGCATAAGCAGACGTGAGACGTATTCTTCTGTTCCTTTACCAGGGCGCACACTTGGAATGTAGCTTCCTTGTTTTTGTAGGTTTTCCGCTAATTTCTCAGGGTTAACTTGTACAAATGCATAGAAGAACGTAAACGCCACGATCAAAACAGTATAGATGATCGCACCAGGTACGGTGTTATAACTAAAAATCGTTTGTACTACTTCATACCAAGTTTCGCCTTTGTACGAACTACCTAATGCTTGAATGATCGCATTTGGTGTTGTAATAAACGAACTAGCAAAGATAACTGGGATTACACCGGCAGCGTTGACCTTCAATGGAAGATAACTACTTGTTGGCGCACCAGCTACTCGCTTCGTATATTGGATTGGAATCTTTCGTTCTGCTTGTTGTACATACGTCACAAATGTGATGATGACCAAAACAGCAACGACAAGCAAGACCATAAACAATGCATTCATCCAAATATCTGATGGATCCACGTTGATGAAATAATCTTCTACCAATTCCTTGATACTAGCGGGTAAGCGTGAAATGATCCCTGCAAAGATAATCATTGACACACCATTTCCAATTCCGCGTTCTGTGATTTGTTCTCCTAACCAAGTAACGAGCATCGTACCTGCTGTTAAGATCAAACCAATCACCACAAACGTCGAGATATTTGGATTGTTGACAAAGCCAAGTTGTGTATAATAGTTGAACCCTGCAGTTAACGTCATCGACTGAACAAAGGCCAAAACCAATGTTAGGTAACGAGTTGCTTGATTCAATTTCTTACGACCAACTTCCCCTTGCTTCGACCACTCAACAAATCTTGGCACAATATCCATCTGCAACAACTGAATAACGATTGACGCAGTAATATATGGTGACACACCCATTGAGAAAATCGAGAATTGCTGCATCGCGCCACCGCTGACCAAGTTCAACATGTTCAGAAACGGTAGATCAGCAATTTCCCGCAAACGGCTTGCGTCTACGCCTGGCACAGTAATATGTGTACCCAGACGAAAGACAAACAAGATAAGTACGGTGAAGAAAATTCTCGATCTAATATCTTTTACTTTAAAGGCGTCCTTTAGTAGTTTGAACATTAGATCACCTCGATTGATCCACCAGCAGCAACGATTGCTTCTTCAGCTGCTTTTGAGAATTTTGCTGCTTTCACAGTCAATTTCTTCGTTAGTTCTCCATTTGCTAATACTTTGATTCCAGCTTTTTCATCTTTGACGATTCCAGCTTCATGCAAAGCAACAGGTGTTACTTCTGCACCGTCTTCAAAGCGGTTTAATACATCAAGATTGATAACTGCATATTCTTTGCGGTTGACATTTGTAAATCCGCGTTTTGGCAAACGACGGAACAATGGTGTTTGTCCCCCTTCAAAGCCTAAACGTACTCCGCCACCTGAACGAGCTTTTTGACCTTTTTGTCCGCGTCCAGCTGTTTTACCGTTACCAGATGAAGTTCCGCGACCAACACGGTTACGTACTTGGCGTGATCCTTCTGATGGTTTTAATTCATGAAGTTTCATAGGTTTGGCACCTCCTTAATCAAACTAGATCTGCTGATCCTTAGACTTCTTCAACGTCCACTAAGTGAGAAACAGTGTTGACCATGCCTTTGATTGCATCATTAGCAGGTTTTACTACTGTTGAATTCAACTTTGTAAGACCTAACGCTTTTACAGTATCGCGTTGGTTTTGGGGACGTCCAATAATACTGCGTTTTAAAGTGATTTTCAATTCAGCCATTATAGTGTCCTCCTTAACCGATTAATTCTTCTACTGATTTGCCGCGAAGTGCTGCCACTTCTTCAGCGCGTTTCAATTGTTTCAACCCTTCAACTGTTGCGCGAACAACGTTGATTGGTGTGTTAGAACCTAAAGATTTAGATGTGATATCCGCTACCCCAGCTAATTCCAATACGGCACGAACGGGTCCACCAGCAGCTACCCCAGAACCTTCTACAGCAGGTTTCATAAGGATGCGTCCGCCGCCGAATACACCGATAACTTCGTGAGGGATTGTAGAACCAACCATTGGTACTTCTACCAAGTTTTTCTTCGCGTCTTCGATTGCTTTACGGATTGCTTCTGGTACTTCTTGTGCTTTACCAGTACCGAAACCTACGTGTCCGTTTTTATCACCGACAACAACTAATGCAGCAAAACGTAGACGACGTCCACCTTTAACAACTTTAGTTACACGGTTAATCGCAACAACGCGGTCTTCTAATTCCAAATGTTTTGGATCAATATAAACCATGAATGGTGTTCCTCCTTCTCTTAAAATTCCAGTCCATTTTCGCGAGCTGCTTCAGCTAAAGCTGCTACACGGCCATGGTAAAGGTATCCACCACGGTCAAAGACTACTACTTTAATACCTTTTGCTGCTGCACGTTCTGCAACTAATTTGCCGACAGCTTGTGCTTGTTCAGTTTTGTTTCCACCTGAAATTTCTTTATCTAAGGCAGAGGCACTTGCTAGCGTCACACCCGCTACGTCATCAATGATTTGAGCGTAGATGTTTTTGTTCGAACGGAACACGTTTAAGCGTGGGCACTCAGCAGTACCAGAGATTTTGTTACGTACACGACGATGTCTTTTCTGACGTGTTTTATTTTTATCTGGTTTTGTAATCACAATTGTCACCTCTTTTTATTTGCTAGCCTAAGCCGCTATTCGTAAATGCTTACGACTATTTACCAGTTTTACCTTCTTTACGACGCACAAATTCGCCAACATAACGAATTCCTTTGCCTTTATAAGGTTCTGGAGGACGAACGCCACGAATATTGGCAGCTAATTCGCCAACAACTTCTTTATCTGATCCTTTGATGATCACAGAAGTGTTTGAAGGAACTTCAATTTCGATTCCAGCTGGCGCTTCGATTTCAACCGGATGAGAGTAACCAACGTTCAATACAAGTTTTTTACCTTGCAATTGAGCACGGTACCCAACCCCGATCAATTCTAACGCTTTTTGGAAACCTTCAGAAACACCAACAACCATGTTGTTGAAGTTTGCACGGGTAGTTCCGTGGATAGTTTTCATTTCTTTACTATCGTTTGGACGAGTGAATGTTACTTCGTTTCCTTCGATATTCATTTTGATATCAGAAGAAAAAGTACGTTTCAATTCACCTTTAGGTCCTTTAACTGTAATGTCGTTTCCATCTTGTTTGATTTCAACACCTGCAGGAAGAACGACGATCTTATTACCGATACGACTCACTTAGAGGCACCTCCTTGTGGATTATTTTAAATTACCATACATAAGCGACTACTTCGCCGCCAACATTTTTTGCTCTTGCTTCTTTGTCAGTGATAACACCTTCAGAAGTTGAGATGATCGCGATTCCTAAACCGTTCAATACTTTTGGCACTTCGTCAGCTTTGACATAAGCACGCAAACCTGGTTTAGAGATACGTTTCAAGTTTGTGATAACACGTTCACCGTTTTTGCCGTATTTCAAGAATACGCGGATCACGCCTTGTTTGTCATCTTCGATATATTCAACATCGCGAACGAAACCTTCACGTTTCAAGATTTCAGCGATATCACGTTTGATTTTTGAAGCAGGTACTTCTAAGCTTTCGTGTTTTACCATATTGGCATTACGTACACGCGTTAGAAAATCTGCGATTGGATCTGTCATGACCATGGGATAATTTACCTCCTTTATGCGAGTATAGTTTACCAGCTAGCTTTCTTCACGCCGGGAATTTGTCCTTTATAGGCAAGTTCGCGGAAGCAAATACGGCAAAGATGAAATTTACGATAAACTGAATGTGGACGTCCGCAACGTTCGCAACGAGTATACTCTTGTGTTGAGAATTTAGCAGGGCGTTTGTTTTTAGCAATCATTGATTTTTTAGCCACGTAGTTCGCCTCCTTTTTTTATTTTTGGAATGGCATGCCTAATTGTGACAACAATTCACGAGATTCTTCATCTGTGTTGGCTGTTGTTACAATAACGATATCCATACCACGTACTTTATCGATCAAATCATAATCTACTTCAGGGAAGATCAATTGTTCTTTGATTCCTAATGTGTAGTTTCCGCGTCCGTCAAACGCTTTTTTGCTGACACCGTGGAAGTCACGGACACGTGGCAATGAAACTGTTACTAACTTGTCTAAGAATTCATACATTCTTTCGCCGCGTAGAGTAACTTTCGCACCGATTGGCATTCCTTCACGTAAACGGAATCCAGCAATAGATTTTTTCGCTTTTGTGATCAATGGTTTTTGACCTGAGATCAATTGTAATTCTTCAACAGCTTTATCTAAGTTTTTTGCATTCGATACAGCATCACCAACACCCATGTTGATAACGATTTTATCAACTTTTGGTGCTTGCATAACTGAGCTGTAGTTAAATTTGTCCATTAATGATGGGACAACTTCTTTTGAATATTTTTCTTTAAGGCGGTTCATCTGTTAGCCCCTCCTTCCTTTATTTGATTATTTATCAAGAACTTCTCCGGTTTTTTTAGAAACGCGGACTTTTTTGCCGTCAACTTCTTTATAGCCTACACGTGTTGCTTCACCGTTCGAAGGATCAACCACCATCACGTTAGAAACATGAATTGGTGCTTCCATCTCGACGATTCCGCCTTGAGGAGCTGTTTGAGAAGGTTTTTGGTGTTTTTTAACGACGTTCACACCTTCAACAACGACTTTGTCTTTCTTAGGAAACGCTGCAAGTACAACGCCTTCTTTGTTTTTGTCTTTACCAGTGATAACTTTAACTTTATCGCCTTTTTTAACAAACATGTTTGTTTCGCACCTCCTTTAGATAAGAATCACTATTACAATACTTCTGGTGCTAGGGAAACGATCTTCATAAAGTTGCCTTCACGCAATTCGCGAGCAACTGGTCCAAAGATACGAGTTCCACGTGGGCTCTTATCGTCACGGATAATAACCGCAGCATTTTCATCAAATTTAATGTAAGAACCGTCTGTACGACGTGCTCCTGATTTTGTACGAACGATAACGGCTTTAACGACGTCACCTTTTTTGACAACCCCACCTGGCGTTGCTTGTTTGACCGTAGCAACGATCACGTCACCAATATTCGCAGTTTTACGACCAGATCCGCCAAGGACTTTGATCGTTAGAATTTCACGGGCACCTGAGTTGTCCGCCACTCTTAATCGGCTTTCTGCTTGGATCACGATGTGTATCCTCCTTTCAGATTTTGCAATTCACAATCTATATAGGAAAATCTCGTGTGATTAGATAATCACTGCCTTTTCAACAATCTCTACTAGACGGAAACGTTTCGTAGCTGATAATGGACGAGTTTCCATAATTTTCACGATATCGCCAACTTTTGCTTCGTTGTTTTCATCGTGTGCTTTGTATTTCTTAGAATAGTTCAGACGTTTGCCGTAGATAGGGTGGTTTTTCTTAGTTTCAACGACAACAGTGATTGTTTTATCCATCTTGTCGGATACCACGCGACCTTGGTAAACTTTGCGTTGATTTCTTTCTTCAGTCATACGCTAAATGGCCTCCTTCCACTATTACTTTGCTTGTTCACGCAATACTGTTTTGATGCGTGCAATCGATTTACGTACTTCTTTGATACGTGCAGTGTTTTCTAATTGTCCTGTAGCTAATTGGAATCTAAGATTAAACAATTCTTCTTTCAATTGTTTTTCTTGATCTAGCATTTCGGCAGTGGTTAATTCTCTGATTTCTTTAACCTTCATTCGATTCACCACCCATTTCCTCACGTTTTACGATCTTTGTTTTCACTGGCAATTTGTGAGAAGCAAGACGTAACGCTTCACGCGCAACTTCTTCGGGAACGCCGGCAATTTCAAACATGATTTTACCACGTTTTACTGGTGATACCCATCCTTCAGGAGCCCCTTTACCAGAACCCATACGTACCCCAATTGCTTTGGCCGTATAAGATTTGTGAGGGAAAATTTTGATCCATACTTTCCCGCCACGTTTCATATAACGAGTCATTGCAATACGGGCAGCTTCGATTTGGCGGTTTGTGATCCAGTGTGATTCAACAGCTTGCAAGCCGTATTCACCGAAAACTACTTCTTTTCCGCCTTTCGCTTCACCGCGCATTTTCCCGCGGAATTCACGACGGTGTTTTACACGTTTAGGTACTAACATGTTTATTTCCCTCCTTTCTCAGTGTTCTTTTTAGTTGGAAGAATTTCTCCACGATAAATCCACACTTTAACTCCTAGTTTTCCGTATGTTGTATCTGCTTCTTCCCATGCGTAATCAATATCCGCACGTAATGTATGAAGTGGAACTGTTCCTTCTGAATAGCCTTCTGAACGAGCGATATCTGCTCCGTTTAGACGACCAGATACTTGTGTTTTGATTCCTTTAGCGCCAGAACGCATTGTGCGTTGGATCGCTTGTTTTTGCGCACGACGGAAAGCAACACGGTTTTCTAATTGACGTGCGATTCCTTCGCCTACTAATTTAGCATCTAAATCTGGTTTTTTGATTTCAACGATGTTGATGTGAACTCGTTTGCCAGTTAATTTGTTTAATTCTTTTCTTAGGTTTTCGACTTCAGATCCGCCTTTACCGATAACCATACCTGGTTTAGCTGTGTGGATTGAAATATTTACGCGGTTTGCTGCGCGCTCGATTTCAATTGTTGACACAGCGGCATCAGCAAGTTTAGATGCGATAAATTTACGGATTTTCAAATCTTCATGTAGAAATTCAGCATACTCTTTTTCAGCATACCATTTTGCATCCCAGTCACGGATGATGCCTACACGCATTCCAATTGGATGTACTTTTTGACCCACTGATTGTCCCTCCTTATTTTTCTGATACGACTACAGTAATATGACTTGTACGTTTGTTGATTGGAGAAGCTGAACCTTTCGCACGTGGACGGAAACGTTTCATTGTTGGTCCTTCGTTGACGAATGCTTCAGAAACAATCAAGTTTTCAACATCTAAGTCAAAATTGTTTTCTGCATTAGCGATAGCTGACATCAAGACTTTCTCGATGATTCCAGCCGCTTTGTTTGGTGTGAACTTCAAGATCGCGATTGCTTCAGCAACGCTTTTCCCTCTGATCAAATCAATAACTAGACGTGATTTACGAGGAGAAACGCGGACTGTTTTAGCAGTTGCTTTCGCTGATGTGATTTGTTCTGCCATTTTTGGATATCCTCCCCTCAAAATTAGCGTCTTGTTTTCTTATCGTCGGCAG
>NZ_JBDGBK010000011.1:0-53184 GCF_040910045.1 Enterococcus sp. RTP21361st1_A6_RTP21361_211029
ATAAAAAGCTGTTCCAAGCTCGAGTTACGAGTTTGGAACAGCTTTTGTCTACAGTCTGCTACGGCGCTTATTGTTTCATCTGCAACGCCTATCTCAAACAAATTTTGACTTAGTTTTTTGCCCAAGTATTGTTTTTATGGAACGGCTAGAAAAAGCTGTTCGATCATTCTTAAAAGAGGAGACGATAACCAGTGTTTCAGCAAAAGACCCTGCTCGAATAGAAAAAGTAGTCAAGGCGCGCAATTCAAAGTATCAGATTCTTTTCACAACTACCATCTTGGAACGAGGTGTTACCTTTGAAAATGTTTCTGTAGTGGTGATGGGAGCAGATCATCCTGTTTTTTCTAAATCAGCACTGGTCCAGATTGCTGGACGAGTTGATCGAAAAGGTCCATTCAATCATGGAGAAGTTCTCTTTTTCTATGATCAAGCAACATCAGCGATTCGTAAGGCGATCTTGGAAATCCAAGCGATGAATCGATTAGCAAAGGAGTGGTTGGCAAGTGAAGTGTAGCTGGTGCCAACAGGAGTTTGCACGAGAACTGTGGCTGCGGGAGATTTTATGGCCATTAGGAATTCCTGCTTCAGAGAAGTGTCCAGACTGTAGGAGTAAATTGCAGTTTGTTGATTTGACTAGCTGCTGCAAGACATGTTGTAATGAAAGCCAAAATTGTCGGGATTGTCGCTATTGGGGGCAACGTTATCCAAAGTTTCAGCTACAGCATCGTGCTCTGATGACATACAATCAAGGAATGCAGGAGTGGCTACATCAATACAAATTAATGGGCGATTTTCGTCTGCGAGCTACCTTTCTCCCAGAGATCAAGCAAGCTTTCAAAGGATTGCTCTATGATCTGGTCATCCCGATCCCCCTTTCTCATGAACGCTATCAGCAGCGTGGCTTTAATCAAGTGACAGCAGTATTACAAGCTGCCGGGATTGATTACCGATCCTTACTAAAGAAAAAGATCCATTTACCTCCTCAAGCAGCAATGACTAGAAACGAACGATTAGCAGCTCCGCAACCATTTATTATCGAAAAGGGTCAAGAAATCAAAGACAAACGTGTGTTGCTGGTGGATGATGTGTATACGACTGGACAAACAATTTATCATGCTGCAGAAGTACTTTTGACTTGCCAGCCGAAAACGATCACGTCCTTTTCTTTTGCCAGATAAGGAATTGTAAACGCTTAAAAAAATCTTAGCGATTCGCTTTCCAAATGCAAGATACTTCGATATAATAGAGTTAAGAAGAAGAAGAGAGTGGTCCTTTTCCTTCTTAGTGTGGTAGACGAAAGGGGTAATTTTTATGTTTAGATATAATGTACGTGGCGAAAATATCGAGGTAACTGAAGCGATCCGCGATTACGTTGAGAAAAAAGTAGGTAAACTAGAGCGTTATTTTAATGATGTGCCTGAAGCAACAGCGCATGTTAATTTGAAAGTATATACCGAAAAAACAGCAAAAGTTGAAGTAACCATTCCGTTACCATTCCTAGTCTTGCGTGCGGAAGAAACTTCTCCTGATCTATATGCAAGTATTGATTTGGTTGTTGATAAATTAGAACGCCAAATCCGTAAATTCAAAACGAAAATCAACCGTAAATCTCGGGAAACAGCTTTAGTGGCTCCAGAAAATGGCGACTTATTCACAACGGATACAAACGAAGAAGAAACCAATGGAGCAGAACTAGACATTGTACGTACAAAACGTCTTTCTCTAAAACCGATGGATAGTGAAGAAGCCGTTTTGCAAATGAATATGCTAGGACATAACTTCTTCATTTTTGAAGATGCCGAAACAAACGGCACAAGCATTGTTTATCGCCGTAAAGACGGCAAGTATGGATTGATCGAAACCGATTGATCAAAGAATGACTTGTCGGAAATCCCCAAAAAAGTCTTTTTTGACAGAGCAGAGTGATCTACTCTGTTTTTTTGAATAAAAAAGCTGTGATAAAAGGGGCAGTTAAACAAAATGATTCGCTGAGTGAAATAAAATTGCCCTATCAATCCTGCAGGTGTAAATCCGATCTGCGGGATCATAGGGGCAATTTCATGGCCTTTCGGCTGCTGTGTTTGCTAAAGTCTTTTTGACATAGTTCTTTGCTGAGAAATCAATAAATCGTTGGTACTAAACCACCGTCGAGTCTCAAGGCGGCTCCAGAGAAAGAGGATGCGTAAGGACTAGCAACGAAAGCTACAAAGCGTCCAATCTCTTCTGGACGAATGAGCCGTTGAATTTGAGACAGTGGGCGATGCTTTTTCATGAAATCTTCTTCCCACATGGACTCCGGCAAATCACTTTCTTGATACATCGTTTTCAGCATCGTTTCTACGCCTTCGGTCAGTGTTGAACCAGGCATGATCGTATTTACAGTGACCTGTGTCCCAGCGGTGAGTTTTGACAAACTTTTAGCCAAAGAGAGGTTCATCGTTTTTGTCATGCTGTACTGCGGCATTTCTCCAGAAGGCATAACGGCTTCCTCGCTGGCAATAAAAATCACACGGCCGAAGTTTTGTTGGAGCATATGAGGCAAATAAAATTTTGCTAAAGCATTTCCCGACAAAACATTCACATGGAAAAAATGTTCCCAAACTTCATCGGTAATTTCCATGTAATCCATTGGTTCGAAGATCCCCATATTATTGACAAGAATATCTACTTTAGGGAAGTGGTCAAAAAGCTGTTGGCGAGCTGCTGCATCGGCTAGATCATATGGAGCCACTTGAGGATTCGTCTTAGGAAATTTTTCTTTTAATTCAGCAACGAAAGCTCTGACACTGTCCTTTTGCCGTCCATTGACGATGACATCCGCGCCTTCTTTTGCCAGCTCGAAAGCAATTGCTTTCCCAATACCTTTCGTAGAGCCAGTGACCAGTGCTGTTTTCTTTGTTAATCCTAATTCCATTTCCTTCACTCCATTTCCTTAGTTAAAGTTAAATTGATCCGGATCGGGACCTACCCGGTGATCTTCATTCAAACGATTAAGTTCACGCATATCTTCTTCCGACAAAGAAAAATCAAAGAGTTGCTGATTTTGTTCCATTCTGTCGGGATTAACTGTCTTAACTACCAGTAAAATATCTTGCTGGATATGCCAGCGTAAGGCGATTTGTGCAGGGGATACGTGATGGCGTTGAGCCATCTTTACGAGGATTGGATGTTGGAGAATCTGACCTTGCATCAATGGAGACCAAGCTTGGATCTTGATTCCTTGTTGCTGACAATAATCACGCAGTTCTTTTTGAGCTAATTTTGGATGTAGTTCCACTTGATTTAACACAGGTTTGACTTTTGCTGTAGCGAGCAATTTCTTCAAATGATGGCTCTGAAAATTGCTGACGCCGATGGCTTTGATCTTTCCAGCTTGATGGAGGTCTTCAAGTGCCCGCCAAGATTCTTGATACGCATTTTTGCCAGGCCAGTGGAGCAAATAAAGGTCTAAATAATCCAATTGCAAAAGCGCGAGGGACTTTTCAAAAGCCGCGATCGTTTCATCGTAGGTCAAATAATTGTTCCAAACTTTAGAAGTGACAAAGAGTTCTTCTCGTGTAAGTCCCGTTGCTGCTAGTCCTTCTTTGATCCCTTGGCCTGTTCCGCTTTCATTATCATATATTTGCGCGGCATCAATCAAACGATAACCTTCTAAAATGCCGTTTTTTACAACAGTAGCTACTTCTTCATCAGGAATTTGAAAGACGCCTAAACCAAAGCCAGGAATGCTGACTTGTTCGTTCAATGTAATTGTGTCGGTTAATGAATGAATCATATAAATTTCCTCCTTGATTTTTGGTAAATATACCTTATACTAAAAAAGTTCAGATGAATAGTACCTACTTTTTTGTGCTATAGTGTCAAAAAAGTAACTTTTTTGAATTTAAAGGAAGTGTTTAAAGTATGACTCCAAAAAAATACAACATTGGTGTGGAAGCTACTATGGATGTGATCGGTGGAAAATGGAAACCGATTATTCTGTGTAATCTGCGAGAAGGCGCCTTGCGTCCGAGTGATTTGAAGCGACGGATACCTGATATCAGTCAAAAAATGCTGACGCAGCAACTAAGAGAGCTGGAGACAGACGGCATCGTTTTGCGAACCTCTTATCACCAAGTTCCACCAAAGGTTGTCTATTCTCTCAGCGACTATGGTCTGACATTAAGCAGCGTATTGGATGCTCTCTGTCATTGGGGAGAAATGCATGTTTCAACATTGAAAGAACAAGGCGTTGAAGTAGCGTTAGCTAGTCAAGAGGCGTAGGGAAGATCAAAAACAAAAACTAGCAATCGTCGAGTCGAGAGTCACTCAGCGATTGCTAGTTTTGCTTAAAAAAAGTGAGGTAGGAAGAGGGTTATTTCACTGAACCGGAAGTAATTCCTTGTACATAATATTTTTGCATATAGATAAAGAGTAGAGTGATTGGAATAGCGATCAGCACACAGCCAGCTGTAAAGGACATAAACAACGAATTGGCTGTTGTTTTTGTCATCATAGAATAAAGTCCGATCGCAACGGTATAGTTTTTGACGTCATCACCCATGATGATTCGAGCAAAGATGAAATCCATCCAAGGACCCATGAAGGCCATCAAAGAGGTATAGACGATAATTGGTTTTGATAACGGCAATGTGATCTTGGTAAAAATATGCCATTTATTGGCACCATCGATCATGGCAGACTCATCTAGCGCCATTGGAATCGTATCAAAGAACCCTTTGGCAACGTAGAATCCCAGTGCCGCTCCAGCCGAATAAACCAAGATCAGCGCTAATAAGCTTTGTGTTAGGTTGAGGGCTTTTAGAATATAATAAACGGCGATCATGCTCATAAAGCCTGGGAACATATTCAATACCAAGGCAACTTTCAAGAAAGGTTTACGAAGTCTAAAGCGCAACCGTGAGAGAGAGTAGGCCATTGCGATTGTAATAAATGTGGACAAAAGACAGCTGCAGACAGCAACAAACAATGTATTCAAGAACCAGCGGACAAAAGGGTAGCTGCCGCTATCATTGGCTAATAGTTGTCGGTAATTTTCAAAAGTGAATTCTTTGGGAATGATATAAGGAACGAAGGCCCCACCTTCTCCTCTAAAACTTGTCAAAATGATCCAAACGATCGGGAATAACCAAAGAACAGAAAGAATGATCAAAATCGTATAAATCAGAAAACGGGTTTTTGACTGCCCTTGTTGGTAGCCGGATTTCTTTTTCTTTACAGACATTGTTACCCCTCCTTATAAGAATTTGTTCGCGTGTACGCAAACAGGCTAAAGACAGCAGATAAGATAAAGATCAAGATACCGATTACGGAAGCTAAATTGTAATCCATCGTGTTGACTGTCAAGTTGTACAGCCACGTTACTAACAGATCGGTCGAGCCAGCACCATAGAAATTAGAGTTAGATGGGCCGCCGCCAGTCAATAAGAAAATAACATTAAAGTTGTTGATGTTGCCGATAAACTGTTGAATCAATGCGGGCATCATTACAAACAATATCTGAGGAAATGTGATGGAGCGGAAAATTTGGAATTTATTGGCGCCATCGATTTCGGCTGCTTCTAGTTGTTCCTGATCAAGATTTTGTAAGATTCCTGTTGTTACAAGCATGGTTGCTGGAATCCCGATCCACATGTTCACAAAGATAATGCTGACTTTCGCAAAGAAAGGATCGGTCAGAAACGGGATCGAAGAAGAGATCCATCCCCAATTCAGTAAGAGTGAGTTAATCGGACCAGAACCGTTTAGTAAGTTACGCATGATCAAAAGTGACACGAATTGAGGAACTGCCATCGTCAAAACAAAAATGGTGCGCCACAATTTTTTGTAACGGATCCCTTTCGCGTTGATCAACAAGGCTAAGATCACGCCGAAGAAGAAACAAGTGATCGTTGCGAGTACAGCCCATGTCAATGTCCAAGCTAGTACTGGGAAAAAGGTGGACGCCATATCACCAGTGATGACATTAGAGAAATTCTTCAATCCTACCCAAGTAAACAGATTTTTTGGGGGTAAATTTTTGTGATCATAATTGGTGAAGGCAATCGAAATCATATATAAGAGCGGTAAGATAGTAAAAAATAAGACACCAATCAATGGGATTGTCATCAATGTTGCATGAAAGCGTTCGTTCACCAGACTATGTAAATCGTCGCGTGTCGTAGGGATTTTAAGTCCTTGTTGTTTTAATTCGTACAAATGACGGGCGCTTTTCAAATTAATGATATAGAGAATAATCAAGAGTGCACAAACGAGCAGGGAAGCAATACCGAAAAGCAATAAGAGCATTGAATTGTCACCTTTTTGCAAGATTTCAATACCAAGTGCTTCGTTATAGACCAACCCTTGTTTTTGTGTTCCTAATGTTTGCAGCATCAGAAGAGCGTGGAAACCATTTCTTATGAACCAAGCGATAAAACCAACTTGTGATACGATGAAAATAATTCCTTTCAGCCATTGTTTATTGGCGAAATTAGCGCTTCCCATCAAAATAAAAGATAGTTTTGTCGCTAGATCGCCTTTTTTGAATAATTCTCTAAAAGTGATATGCGACGCATGTTTTTTCCTGAACATATCCTCTCACCTTGCTTTCGTAATTAACTAGAAAAGGGAAAGCAGGCTTTCCCTTTGTCATGTATAGTGATGTGTTGTTGATTATTCGGTTACTTTTGAAATATCGGAAACAAACTTATCGAGTTTATCTTGGAACTGATCTGGTTTGATTTGACCTTTATAGGTATCGTTGATTAACGCATCCATTGGTGGCCAGAAAGAAACCATCTCAGGCAATTTAGGCATTACGACAGAGTGTTCTGCATCAGACATTTCCATCACAGCTTTTGCTACTGCATCAGCTTTTACTGCATCAGATTCTTGTGCATCTTTATTTGAAGGGATAACGCCGTTTTCAGTAAATTCGATTTCTTGTGTTTCTTGGTTGCTTAAATATTCTGCTAAAGCCATAGCTGCTAATGGCGCTTCGGTTTGTTGGTTGACAGCATAAAGTTTTACACCTAAGAAAGCTTTCATTTGTTTCGCACCACTGCCGAAGTCGATTGTTGGATAGGCGGCAACACCCATGTTGTCTCCAAGCGCTTTTTCTACGTCATTTTTTGACCAAGGACCTGAAAGGAAGGCATCTGATTTACCAGATTGCAAATCAGACAACGCGGATTCACTGGCTTGAAGGACACCGCTATTATTTTTTTGATCGGCGATCCATTGTAAGACTTCAACACCAGCTTCGTTGTTGAAATTGGTTCCATTAATATCTTCACCGTCTTCTCCATAAAGAACATTTCCGTTGCTCATAAATAGAGGGCCAAAAATGTAGTTTGCACCGTCTTCTGCAAAGTTGGTACCGATTTTTCCAGCGGAAGTCAATCCTTCCCAAGTTTTTACATCATCTGCTGTCAATGTAGAAGTATTGTAATAAAGCACCTGAGATTCAACACCGTAAGGATAGCCGTAAATTTTGTCTTTCCAAGTCACGGCATCAACTGCTGCTTCCACGTTCGTATCTTTGATTGTTGCTGCTTGCTTATCACCGATTGGATAAATCAGACCAGCTTCAGCCATTTGTCCTACTTGGTCATGAGGCATCATGAATACATCGGCTGCTTGTTCAGGGTCCTTTGAGACGTCTGCTTTGGCATCGGCAGAAGAGCCAGCTGCAACTGTTACTTTTACATCAGGATACTCTTTTTCAAATTTGTCGACTTGCCCTTGTAAGGCATCAATATGTTCGGTATCTACCCATAATTTAATATCACCTTCGACTTTTGCACTAGACTCCGCTGCACTGCCATTGCTTGAAGTAGCATCGTCGTTGCTGTTGCCACAAGCGCCTAGTACGATTGCAGACAAGCTTAAAATACTTCCCCCAATAAGTAATCGTTTTACATCTACCTTCATTCTTGTTCCTCCTAAAAATTAATTGTTTGCGTTTACAGACCTAATTATGCAATCGATTGCAATAATAGTCAAGCAGAAAATGAACAACTTTTTTGGTTTTCTATTGCTTATAAGAAAAATTAAGAATCAGTCTAACACAAAACCTTTCTACAATTGGAATGATAAAGTCGAAATTTTCAGGAAATAACTTAGTTATTCTATTCACATTTGCAAAGCGAATGAAAATGTGGCAGATCATTTTTCCGTCCGTTGCAAAGCAAACGATTGCTTTCTGTTTCAGAGATTGTTTTAAGGAGCAAGAGAAGTAGAGTTTCTTTTGGACACAAGAAGCAATGGGCGTAAAAGAAATCTATTTAAAGCAATTGAAAAAAGAAAAAAAGAGTTAAAAAAAATCATGGAGAAACATGAACTGCGCCGAAAAATATTTCCTTTATGATGAACTAGTGATAAAATAGTTAGGAGAGTTTCCAGTTAGGAAAAGTAGAAATAAAAGGAGAATTATATAGGCATGGCCAATTTTTTTAGAAAATTAATCGAGAATGATAAAAAAGAATTAAAACGTCTTGACCATATTGCTTCACAAGTTGAATCTCATGCGGACGAAATGGCTGCTTTATCTGACGAACAATTGCGCGAAAAAACAGATGAATTTCGTGGTCGTTTTCAACAAGGTGAAACGTTAGACCAATTATTGCCAGAAGCCTTTGCTGTGGTTCGCGAAGCGGCAAAACGCGTCTTAGGGCTGTATCCTTACCATGTCCAATTAATGGGGGGGATCGTGCTTCATGACGGAAATATCCCTGAAATGCGTACCGGTGAAGGAAAAACCTTGACTGCGACATTGCCGGTTTATTTGAATGCGTTAAGTGGTGCCGGTGTACACGTTGTAACGGTCAATGAATACTTGGCAACCCGTGACTCTACAGAAATGGGTGAGTTATATAATTTCTTAGGATTGACTGTTGGGTTAAACATCAATTCGAAGACAGCAGAAGAAAAACGGGCTGCATATGCCTGTGATATCACCTACAGTACGAATAATGAACTAGGCTTTGACTATTTACGCGACAATATGGTGGTTTACCGCCATCAAATGGTTCAACGGCCATTGAATTATGCCATCGTTGATGAAGTCGACTCAATCTTGATCGATGAAGCCAGAACACCATTGATTATTTCTGGACAAGCAGAAAAATCGACTGCACTATACAATCGGGTCGATAATTTTGTGAAACGATTAAAAGAAGAAGAAGATTACAAAATCGACATCCAATCAAAAACAATTGGATTGACTGAAAAAGGGATCGAGAAAGCCGAAGAAACATTTGGCTTGGAAAACTTGTATGATATCGAAAATACAGCGTTGACCCATCATATGGACCAAGCGTTGCGGGCGAATTATATCATGATCCGCGATATCGACTATGTCGTACAAGAAGGCAAAGTCTTGATCGTCGACCAGTTTACTGGACGGATCATGGATGGACGTCGTTATTCTGACGGATTGCACCAAGCTATCGAAGCAAAAGAAAATGTTGAGATCGAAGATGAAACCAAAACGATGGCTACAATCACTTTCCAGAATTATTTCCGGATGTACAAAAAACTTTCTGGTATGACTGGTACCGCAAAAACAGAAGAAGAAGAGTTTCGTGAAATCTACAATATGCAAGTCATTCAGATTCCGACCAATCGACCAATCGTTCGTGATGACCGTGCAGATTTACTTTATCCAACGCTGGAAAGTAAGTTCCACGCAGTGGTGCAAGATATCAAAGAACGGCATCGTAAAGGGCAACCAGTTCTTGTTGGTACAGTAGCTGTAGAAACTTCCGAGCTGCTTTCAAGCATGTTGGACAGAGAGAAAGTCCCTCATGAAGTACTGAATGCCAAAAATCACTTTAAAGAAGCTGAAATCATTCTGAACGCAGGACAAAAAGGTGCTGTAACGATCGCAACGAACATGGCTGGTCGGGGAACAGATATCAAATTAGGCTTAGGTGTTGCTGAATTAGGCGGATTAGCGGTCATCGGTACGGAACGTCATGAATCTCGCCGGATTGATAACCAATTACGAGGACGTTCTGGGCGTCAAGGAGACCCAGGGGTTTCTCAATTCTATCTTTCTTTGGAAGATGATTTGATGAAACGGTTTGGTTCTGAGCGGATCAAAGTGTTCTTGGATCGGATGAAGATTGATGAAGAAGATGCCGTGATTCAAAGTAAGATGTTGTCTAAACAAGTAGAATCTGCGCAAAAACGAGTAGAAGGTAACAACTACGATACCCGGAAAAACGTTTTGCAATACGATGATGTTATGCGTGAGCAACGGGAAGTCATCTATGGTCAACGTCAAGAAGTCATCATGGAAGAGCAGGATCTTTCACAAACATTGATGAATATGGTCAAACGATCGATTGAACGAGTTGTCGATAGCCATACCCAATTAGAAGAAAGCAATTGGAATTATGAAGGGATCGTCGACTTTGCCGGAAATGCTTTAGTGCATGAAGATTCCATCTCTGTTGATGATATCAAAGGCAAAAAACCACAAGAAATCAAAGACTATCTCTATCAACGGGCAGAAGAAGTTTTCGAGCAGAAAAAAGCCCAATTAAACAGTCAAGAACAATTGTTAGAATTTGAAAAAGTAGTTATTCTGCGAGTGGTGGATACGAAATGGACGGACCATATCGATGCGATGGACCAATTAAGACAGTCAGTCGGTCTGCGGGCATATGGGCAGAACAATCCATTGGTTGAATACCAAACTGAAGGATACAACATGTTTGAAGATATGGTGGGAGCGATCGAATATGAAGTGACACGCTTGTTTATGAAAGCCGAGATTCGCCAAAATGTACAACGAGAACAAGTCGCTCAAGGAGAAGCTCAAGAAACTGAAACAGTCCCAGAAGAAGATCCTAGTTTCAAAAATGTTGGCCGTAATGATCCGTGTCCTTGCGGCAGTGGCAAAAAATTCAAAAACTGTCACGGCAAAAAATAGAAGAATTGATACGTTAGGAAAAAGGCTGGCAGCTTTTCTTGTCCAGCCTTTTCCGTTCATTTACAATACGCGTGAAGAAAGAAGGAAATCAAATGGAAATCGCAGATATCCGGAATCAATTGAATCAAATGAATGAAAAAATAAATAGTTTTAGGGGGTCTCTTTGACTTAGATCAGTTAGAAGAGGCAATCGCTGAAGCAGAACACCAGATGGCGGACCCTACGTTTTGGGATGATTCTGAGCAAGCACAGAAGGTGATCAACGAGAACAATGCCAATAAAGAAACCTATGATCAGTTCAATCAATTGGCAGAAGAATTTGAAGAGTTGGAAGTTCTTTTGGAAATGATCCAAGAAGAACCAGATGCAGAAATGGAAGCAGAACTAGCAGAACGTATCCAAGCTTTGAATGAAAAAATGGGAACTTATGAACTGTCTATGCTGTTAGATGAACCATATGATCGAAACAATGCAATCATCGAACTGCATCCAGGTGCTGGCGGCACCGAGTCCCAGGATTGGGGCAGTATGTTGTTGCGGATGTATACTCGTTTTTGCGAGCAACATGGATATCAAGTCGAAACATTGGACTATCAGGCAGGAGACGAAGCCGGAATTAAGAGTGTCACTTTGTTGATCAAAGGCCATAATGCTTATGGGTATTTGAAATCAGAAAAAGGCGTCCATCGCTTAGTTCGGATTTCACCATTTGATTCAGCCAAAAGACGGCATACCTCTTTTTGTTCGGTAGATGTCATGCCAGAGCTAGATGGTGCGATTGATATCGAAATCAATAGTGATGACTTGAAAATCGATACTTATCGAGCGAGCGGTGCGGGCGGTCAGCACATCAATAAGACGGAGTCTGCTGTACGAATCACGCACATTCCAACTGGTACCGTAGTGGCTAGTCAAGCACAACGTTCGCAGTTGAAAAACCGGGAACAAGCAATGGGAATGTTGAAAGCAAAACTTTATCAACTAGAAGTAGAAAAGAAAGAACAGGAAGCTGCAGCGCTTCGCGGAGAACAGATGGAGATCGGTTGGGGTTCACAAATTCGTTCCTATGTCTTTCATCCGTATTCCATGGTCAAAGATCACCGGACTAACTTTGAAACAGGAAATGTACAAGCAGTAATGGATGGTGATTTAGACGGCTTTATCGATGCCTACCTCAAGTTGAAATTAAATCAAAAATAACTATACTGGGCTATTAAACAGATTGAAATATAATTGTAATCTGTTGAAAGCATTGTGAAATATATTCATGCTATAATAAGCCAGTATGAAAAAAAAGTGAGATGGAGAGATAGCTGCATGATTGAAATGAAAGAAGTAATGAAAAAGTACTCTAATGGTACGACTGCTATCCGTAATCTTTCGATTTCAATTGATCAAGGTGAGTTTGTTTATGTCGTCGGACCTTCCGGTGCAGGGAAATCGACCTTTATCAAATTGATGTATCGTGAAGAAAAAGCAACGAAGGGTGTTCTTAATGTAGCAGGGTATGACCTGTTGACGATCAAGAATCGCGAAGTGCCATTGATGCGCCGCGAAATCGGTGTTGTTTTCCAAGATTATAAATTGCTTCCGCGAAAAACGGTTTATGAGAATGTCGCTTATGCGATGCAAGTTATTGGCCGCAAGCCTCGGGAGGTCAAAAAACGGGTAATGGAAGTATTGGACCTTGTAGGATTGAAACACAAAGTACGAGTCTTCCCAAGTGAGCTTTCAGGCGGAGAGCAACAACGGGTTTCTATTGCACGAGCAATCGTGAATACCCCGAAAGTATTGATTGCAGATGAACCAACAGGAAATTTAGATCCTGAGAATTCTTGGGAGATCATGAAGTTGTTGGATCGGATCAATGCACAAGGAACAACAGTAGTGATGGCGACACACAATAGCACGATCGTCAATACGATTCGTCACCGTGTAATCGCAATTGAAAATGGTCGGATCATTCGCGACCAAGCGGAAGGAGAATATGGTTACGATGATTAGAACGTTTTTCCGTCATCTCCTTGAGAGTATTAAAAGTTTAAAACGAAACGGCTGGATGACGATCGCGTCACTCAGTGCAGTCACGATCACGTTGACGTTAGTCGGTATCTTTTTGGGTGTTATTTTAAATGCAACGAAGTTAGCCGAAGACATCCGTAAGAATGTGGATGTTTCTGTCTTTGTGGATATCGGAACAGAACAAAAAGACATGGATACTTTGGAACAATCGCTTAAAGAATTACCGAATGTTTCAGACGTTCGTTTTTCGAGTCGTGATGATGAATTGAAAAAAATTCAGGATGCGATGGGGGATTCTTGGAACTTATTCGAAGGGGACAGCAATCCGCTTTATAACGTATACGTTGTTAGTGCCACAGATCCTGAATACACGAAAAAAATTGCAAAACAAGCTGGAGAATTGCCAAATGTTTTCAAAGCAGACTATGGTGGCGATTCTTCTGACAAGATCTTTGCTCTATCAGCTGCGGTTCGTACTTGGGGACTTGGGGCTGCTATCCTATTGATCTTTGTGGCAATGTTCTTGATTTCAAATACGATTCGGATCACGATCTTGTCTCGTCAAAGAGAGATTCAAATTATGCGTCTGGTAGGTGCTAAAAATGGTTACATTCGCTGGCCTTTCTTCTTAGAAGGCGGCTGGATCGGATTGCTGGGATCAATTGTCCCTATCGCTATTATGTATTTTGGTTATCACCAAGTTTACTTGTTAGTCAATCCAGCACTGCTACGTTCCAATTATAGTTTGATTGCACCAAATCAGTTTCTACTGCAAGTTTGTGGTGTCATGGCTCTGATCGGAATCGTGATTGGTTCATTAGGATCGATCATCTCAATGCGCCGTTTCTTAAAAGCGTAGAACGTGTTATTGAAACAGATCTGCTGACTAGCAGGTCTGTTTTTCATTTGCCGACACCTTTACTTTAGACTGCAAGTTCGCTATTCTTTTAGGAGAGGTGAGGGTTGGTATGTTAGTTATGGATAACCTGTTCACGATCATTTTCTTCGTGAACATTTTGTTGTCGATTGTGATTATTTTTAGAGAAAGACGGCAAACGGCTCAGACATGGGCGTGGTTGCTTGTTTTATTGTTTATACCAGTCGTGGGATTTGTACTCTATTTTTTCTTTGGTCGCGGAATCTCCAAAGAAAAAATTTTCGATTTGAGGACACAAGCCAAAATTGGTTTGAACGTGGAGCTGGAAGAGCAAAAGCAAGCGCTGCAGCGGAATCTTTATCCCCATCCGCCCACTGCGCAAGTAGAAGTCAAACAGCTCGTTTATTTATTGACGATCTATGGTCAGTCGTTATATACCACTACAAATGAAATGACTCTTTATAAAGATGGTCGAAAAAAATTTGATGCATTACTCAAAGATATTGAAGGCGCCACAGATCATATCCATATGCAATATTATATTTATCGCAGTGATACATTGGGGGGAGAAGTACGAGATGCTTTGATCCGTGCAGCCAAACGAGGAGTGAAAGTCCGTGTGCTTTTGGATGCTTGGGGCAGCACCCAGGTTTCACTGAAATTCTTCGATGAATTACGGGTTCATGGCGGTCAAGTTGCGTTCTTTTTCCCGTTGTTCGTTCCTTATCTCAATCCTCGGATCAATTATCGCAATCATCGGAAAATTGTCGTGATCGACGGCAAGATTGGTTATACCGGTGGTTTCAATGTTGGAAATGAATATTTAGGTGAGGTAGAAAAATTTGGTTATTGGCGGGATAATCATCTGCGAATTTTAGGACCAGCTGTTTACTCACTACAAAACCGGTTTTTGATGGACTGGAATTCACAACATGCTATCGAAATCAAATATGAAGCAGCGTTGTTTCCAATGATCGAAACAAACGGAACGATTGCTGCACAGGTAGTGACTAGCGGTCCTGATTCAGAACACGAAGAGATAAAGATAACTTATTTGAAGATGATTAATTTAGCCAAAAAAGAAATTTTGATTCAAACTCCCTATTATATTCCTGATGAATCGATCCACAATGCCTTGAAACTGGCACTTTTGTCCGGTGTTTCTGTTCATTTGCAGATCCCTAATAAACCAGATCATCCACTTGTCTATTGGGCAACTTACTCTTTTGCTGCTGAGTTATTAGCCTATGGTGCAGTGGTAGAGACTTATGAGAAAGGTTTTATGCACGCCAAAACGATGATTGTTGACAGTGGGGTCGTTTCGATTGGTTCTGCGAATATTGATGTTCGTTCGTTTCGACTTGACTTTGAGGTCAATACAGTTGTCTATGATGCAAAAGTTGCTGAGGAAGCGCGCCAAGCATTTTTTGCTGACTCCAAGGATTCAGAGGAATTGACTTTGGAAAAATACCGGAATCGCCGATTGTTGATCAAGGTCAAAGAGGGATTAGCACGACTTGTTTCGCCGCTTCTATAGAAACTATTTAGTAAACGTAGGTGAAAGTTGGGTAACAAAAAAACAGCAGTAATGCTGAAGCACCTCTTCTAACGTTTGTTTTTTGGATCAACGTTAGAAGGTGATTCATGCAACTGCTGTTTTTTATTATTTCATGATACTTGTGTAGGCTGCCAGAAAAACTGACCCGACTGTCAAAATAAGCATTGTCCAAATAACTACTTGAGTGATTTTGGCGAAGGTGCTTTTTGGTTTTTTTTCGTTCATCGTGATCCACCTTTTAGATTGATTTCTAGTCACAGTTTACCTCCAATTACCAAAGAACTCAAGCTGCTATTCTTATAAATTAAGAAATCTTGAATATTTTGCAAGATCACAAAAAGTTTTTTCAAAGATTCTCTTGTTGAAGGGTGGTTGTTCTGTTTTAATTAGTAAAGATATAGAGAAAAAATAAGTAGAAAATAAGCAGGATGCTTGAGTAAGGAAAGTAAAAGATTGCAGACTGTCTTATTGGACCGCGGATTTTTAAACGAACTGAAACATAGATGTAAAGAAAATAAAGTATAGTTACACTAGCTGTTAGAAAGGATTTGTTTGTATGTCTGGATTTGGGCCTGCTGTTTTATTTTGGTATATCTTTCCATTAGTCGTTTTTTTTGCTTGCAGATTTTTAGTTTCTGCGTTGTCTTTGAAAGAACGGTTTGGACTGAAGGCACCCGACTTAGCTGTGCCTTTTTTGGTGATTGGGATTCATCAGTTATCAAAGATTACTTTTGAGCAATCGATCACTCCCTATTATTTGATCTCTATCTTATTACTGGGGATTCTCTTAGCTGTCTTTCAAGCGTATTATTACGAAGAAATCCAGTATGGCAGATACATCAAAATGTACTGGCGGAGTATCTTTTTGTTTACATTGATTTTCCATGTTGTTTTGATCATTTTAAATATCGTCACGTATTTGTAATTTGTGACAGGGAGAACCCTTATCCCATCGAGATTTTTCTGCTTAAAGTTTTTTTAAAAACTTTTTAAGAGAAAGAAACTCCTGTTTTTTCGTTTGGTAAAAATTAGTCAAAGAACTTCACTTTTAAATTTCACGTTAAATGTGGTAGAAAGTGGGGGATTGTGGTAGACTGTGATTATCAGGTGGAGATCGGGGGTTATTTATCGATGTTTATGGGTGAATTTCAACATTCGATAGATGCAAAAGGCCGACTAATCGTTCCTTCAAAACTGCGAGAAAAACTCGGAGAAAAATTTGTTGTGACACGTGGATTAGATGGCTGTTTATTTGGCTACCCCTTATCTGAATGGGAAAAACTAGAAGAAAAACTGAACGAAATGCCCTTGGCGAAGAAAGATGCTCGGACATTCGTACGTTTCTTTTATTCCGCTGCCACGGAGTGCGAGATCGACAAACAAGGTCGTATCAATATTCCGGCAACCTTGCGTGAACACGCGTCACTTATGAAAAGCTGCGTGATCATCGGCGTTTCCAACCGGATTGAGATCTGGGATGAAGCGCGTTGGCAAGCATTTACCACTGAAGCAGAAGAAAATTTTGATGAAATTGCTGAAACAATGATTGATTTTGGCTTATAGGAAGAGGAAAGCGCATGGCAGAATTTCAACACTACACCGTAATGTTGAAGGAGACAGTGGACGGTTTAGCTATTCGTCCGGATGGAATCTATGTCGATTGTACATTAGGTGGAGCGGGTCATAGTGAATATTTATTGTCCCAATTATCAGAAGAGGGACACCTCTACGCATTTGACCAAGATCAAAAAGCGATCGATCATGCCAAAGAACGCTTAGCGTCTTATGTGGCTAAAGGAATGGTCACGTTTATAAAAAGCAATTTCCGCTATTTAAAGGAAGCTTTGCAGCAACAGGGTGTCGATCAAGTAAGTGGTGTGTTGTATGATTTAGGCGTTTCTTCGCCGCAATTAGATGAAGCAGAACGTGGGTTCAGTTATCATCAGGATGCACCATTAGATATGCGGATGGATCAGTCGGCTGCTTTGACTGCTTATGAGGTAGTGAATCAATTTGATTATCACCAACTTGTAAAAATCTTTTTCCGTTATGGAGAAGAAAAATTTTCAAAACAAATTGCTCGTGAAATTGAACGGACACGAGCAAATAAACCAATCGAAACGACTGGAGAATTAGTCGAGATTATCAAAACAGCGATTCCCGCTCCGGCGCGGCGCAAAGGCGGACACCCGGCCAAACGGATCTTCCAAGCCATTCGGATTGCTGTGAATGATGAATTAGGTGTCATTGAAGAATCTTTGGAACAGGCCATCGATTTATTGGAAAAAAATGGACGAATCAGTGTTATCACTTTCCATTCTTTAGAAGATCGAATCGTCAAGTCTACGTTCAAAGCTTACAGCACCCCAAAAGATGTGCCACCAGGGTTGCCGATCATCCCCGAAGAATTTCAACCAGTACTAAAATTAATTACTCGAAAACCACTTCTTCCCTCTGAAGAAGAAGTATCTGAAAACAATCGTTCCCGTAGTGCTAAACTGCGGATCGCGGAAAAAATGAAGGAAAGCGAAGGTTAGCAATTATGGCAGAACTAAAAGTTCATGATTATGAATTTGAAGAAACGTCTGAACAAGAGTTTTATGCTCACTCTGAACCGACAATTGAACAGCTGCCAAGCGAACCTGAGCGTCCTGAGGTTATCCGTGTACCAGCATCTCCTGCTCGCCGGTTAAAAAGTATCTCTAATTTAGAAAAACTGATTGCAGCATTTGTGATCATTGCCGTTTTGACATTAGCGATCCTGACGATCAATATTCGGACTACGATCAGTCAAGTCGAACATGATATTTCACTGATCCAATCAGACATCAATGAAAAAAATAGTCAAGCAGAACAATTAGAGCAAGAAAGAAACGAACTTTCTAAAACTGAGCGTATCAAAAAGGTTGCTGAGGATAATGGATTGTCGATCGATGATGACAATTTAAGGAAAGTGGATTAAATGAAGCTAACAGATAAATTCAAGCAATACTTGAAAAAGAAAAACCAAACTACAACGAACAATCGCAAAAAAGTAGGTATTATTCTCTTTGCTACGAGTATTGGATTGTTCTTTTTGTTTGTCACGCGTTTGAGCTACATTGTTATCGTAGGTAATGTGGCAGGTACTTCATTGGCTGAGAAAACCAAGAGCCTTTATCAAGGAAGCGAAGTTGTCAAAGCAAAACGCGGGACAATCTATGATCGCAACGGGATCGCGATCGCAGAAGATGCAACTTCTTATTCTGTTTATGCTATTTTGTCAAAATCCTACGTTAGTGGGAAAAAGAATTTATATGCTGAAGAGAAGAACTTTGATAAATTAGCCAAAATTCTGAATGAGCAACTAGGTATTGATCAGAATGAGGCTGTGCAAACTTTGGAAAAAGGTCTAAAAGAAGAACGTTGGCAAGTGGAATTCGGTAGCCAAGGAAGTAAAATGACGCTGGAGAAAAAGACAGCGATCGAAGAAGCAATGAAAAAAGAAGGAATCGCTGGCCTTTATTTTACAGATCATCCTTCTAGAATGTATCCTAATGGAATTTTCTCTTCTCACTTTATCGGCTATGCTCTAGCAGAAAATGAGGAGAACGACTCTTCTGGCTTAGTAGGAAAAACTGGTTTAGAAGCTGCTTATGATGATGTATTATCCGGAACAGACGGGAAAATCGTCTATCAAAAGGATAACAATCAAAACCCGCTACCGGGAACGGTGGCAGAATCAGTGGCAGCGGTAGATGGCAAAGATATCTATACAACGATTGATAGCCGGATTCAAAGCTATTTAGAAACGCTCATGGATAAAGTGTTCAAAGAATACAAGCCAGAAGATCTGACTGCCACATTAATGAATGCAAAAACAGGAGAAATCGAGGCGATGGCACAAAGGCCAACCTATGATCCTGATGATTTAAGTACCATCAAAACCTGGCAGAATTTATTGGTCGAAGACAACTATGAACCAGGATCGACCATGAAAGTCTTAACCACAGCTGCTGCTATCGATCAAGGGATATTCGATGAAAATGAAACTTTTACACCAAGTCCGGACGGATTGAAACTGTATGATGCGACAATCAATGACTGGGACTTTGGTCAAAAAGGAACATTGACGATGCGTCAAGCTCTTTCTTGGTCAAGTAATATTGGGATGGTTACTTTGGAACAACGAATGACAGACCGTTGGCAACAATACTTGCAACAGTTTGGATTTGGTCGCAGTACGTACTCGGGTCTGCCAAATGAGAATACTGGGATCATGCCGGAAAATAATCCGGTCAGTCAAGCAATGACTTCATTTGGTCAAGCAATCGGTGTGACGAATTTTCAAATGATGCAGGCTTTTACCGCAGTCGCAAATAACGGCACGATGGTCAAGCCGCAATACATCAGCAAAATCGTGGACAATGAAACAGGTGAAGAGACTGTAACACAGCCAGAAGTTGTTGGACACCCTATCACGGAACAAGCAGCGACGAAAGTTCGAGAATATATGCGTGATGTGGTAGAAAGTGAAAACTACGGAAGTGCGTATGGTGTCTATAGTGTACCTGGTTACAATATTTCAGCAAAAACTGGGACTGCCCAAGTAGCTGATCCAAAAACTGGGAAATACTTATCTGGGGATTCCAATTACTTGTACTCAATCGTAGAAATGGTTCCTTCAGAAGACCCTGAATACATTCTTTATCTAACAATTAAATTACCAGAACACCACGACAGCGAAGCATTGGCAAAAATCGCCAATCCGTTGATGAAACGCGTGATGGATTTAAAGAAAGCAACATTAGAAGAAACAGCAACAGAAAATAGTCAGAAAGTAACCGTCAATGATTATCGTAAATTAGATACAACTACCGCGGCAACTGATGTACAAAAAATTGGTCTAGCACCTGTAGTATTAGGGGATGGAAAAACAGTTATCGATCAGTCTGTGGACAGTGGATCGAAAGTACTGCCAGGAGAAAGACTTCTTTTGCTAACGGATAGTGACAAAATTTATATGCCTGACACCACCACATGGTCAAAAGCTGATTTAGTCAAATTGGGCAACATGTTGGATGTTGATGTCAAATTTGAGGGCGACGGGTATTGTGTTTCCCAAAGTCTTGCATCTTATGAGGAAATCACGGATCAAACAATCACCTTCAAATTGAGCGAAAAAGAATAGGGAGAGAACACTATGGAATGGACAGAGATGATATTGCCACTTGCCAGTAGTTTTGCAATCGTTACTGCTGCAATGCCGCTGTTTATCGGCTATTTTCAAATGAAAAAATACGGACAAGAGATTCGAGGAGAAGGGCCAAAATGGCACAATGTCAAAGCTGGCACTCCTACAATGGGCGGCTTCGTATTTTTGATTGCGGCATTGATCACAGCAGTTTGGGTTGGCGCATGGCAAAAGCAGTTGACCGCATCGCTGTTCATTTTGTTATTTATTATCTTGGTTTATGGTGCGCTTGGATTCTTGGACGATTTCATCAAAATTTTCAAGAAACGCAACATGGGTTTAAACTCTTTACAAAAATTGATCGGACAAATCATCGGTGGGATTGTCTTTTATCTGGTCTTTTTATCAGAAGGCAATGCGAATGTTTTGAATCTCTTTGGATTTGAGCTGCCGCTATCGATCTTTTACGGCGCATTTGTGATTTTTTGGTTAGTTGGCTTTTCAAACGCCGTCAACTTAACAGATGGGATTGACGGCTTGGTTGCTGGACTCGGTACGATCTCATTTGCAACTTATGGCCTCATTGCTTGGCGTCAAGACCAAATCGATATCCTGATCGTCTGCTTAGCGGTCATTGGAGGATTGATCGGCTTCTTCCCTTACAATCGTAAACCAGCTAAAATTTTCATGGGTGATGTGGGCTCCCTTGCATTGGGCGGTCTTTTAGCAGCAGTTTCAATACTGCTTCACCAAGAATGGACATTATTACTTGTCGGACTTGTCTATGTGATTGAGACAGCAAGTGTCATGCTGCAAGTCGCTTCTTTCAAATTGACTGGTAAACGAATTTTTAAAATGTCGCCTATTCATCACCATTTTGAAATGAGTGGCTGGTCGGAATGGAAGATCGATACAATTTTTTGGCTGATTGCTTTAGGATGTTCGATCATCACATTAGTGATTGTATGGTAGGAGAGAGGAATCATATGAAAAATATAAATGAATATCAAAATAAAAAAGTTCTTGTGCTAGGATTAGCAAAAAGTGGGTTCAGTGCGGCTAAATTGTTACATGATTTGGGCGCGCTTGTTACTGTTAATGACGGAAAACCCTTTGCCGAAAATCCAGAAGCACAGGATCTTTTGGCGTTAGGCGTTAAAGTAATCACCGGCAGTCACCCAATTGAACTACTGGATGAGGGTTTTTCACTTGTGGTCAAAAATCCTGGGATTCCTTATGATCAGCCTATTGTCCAAAAAGCGATCGAGAAAAATATCCCAATCATTACGGAAGTAGAGTTAGCTTACAAAATTTCGGAAGCATCGATCATTGGGATCACTGGAACGAATGGAAAGACCACGACCACTACGATGATCGCTAATGTTTTAAATACGGGATTTAGTGAAGGCCGGGCATTGTTGTCTGGAAATATTGGCTTTCCAGCAAGTACCGTCGCCCAAACCGCTAGCGCTAAAGATCGCTTGATCATGGAACTTTCCAGCTTCCAATTGATGGGGATCGAAACATTACATCCCAAGATTGCAGTCATCACGAATATTTATGAAGCTCATCTAGATTATCATGGCAATCGATCCGAATACGTGCGGGCTAAATGGCGGCTGCAGCAAAATATGACAGCAGAAGATTTTCTAGTCATCAATTGGAACCAGCCAGAATTAGTCGAACTTTCTCAACAAACAAAAGCAAAAGTGATTCCATTCTCGACACAACAAAAAGTGGCTGGTGCGTATCTTTTTGAAGAGCAGTTATATTTCAAAGATGAGGCAATCATGCCTGTTTCTGAACTGGGCGTTCCCGGCAGTCACAATGTTGAAAATGCATTAGCTGCAATCGCAGTGGCAAAATTAGAAGGGATAGCAAATGAGGCTATCGTTCAAGCATTGCATACATTTAGCGGTGTACCTCATCGTACTCAGTATGTTGATACGATTGAAGGGGTTCGCTTTTTCAATGATTCGAAAGCCACAAATAGCTTGGCGACAGAGATGGCTTTAGGTGGTTTCCAAAAGGATCAGTTGATTTTGTTGGCTGGAGGATTGGATCGCGGCAACTCCTTTGATGAGCTGATTCCATCACTGCAAGATCTCAAAGCGATTGTTTTGTTCGGACAAACAAAAGAGAAACTTGCTGAAGCCGCACGTAAAGCAGGAATCAAAACGATTAAATTGACAGAAGATGTAACTACAGCTGTTCCTTTGGCTTATCAATTAAGCCAACCGGGAGATACCGTTTTATTATCACCGGCCAATGCAAGCTGGGACCAATACCCGAACTTTGAAGTACGGGGGGGTAAATTTATGGCGGCAGTAGCAGAACTTAACAGAAATGAGCGAAGTGAATGAAAATACTAGTAACTGGCGGTGGAACCGGCGGGCATATCTATCCGGCATTGTCTTTTGTCGATTATGTTCGTTCCATTGATCCAACAGCTGAATTTTTATATATTGGGGCTACCCGTGGATTAGAGAACAAAATCGTTCCACCAACCGGGATTCCTTTTAAGACGTTAGAAATACAAGGCTTTAAACGAAAACTTTCATTGGACAATGTCAAAACAGTCCAACTTTTCCTGAAAAGTTATCGTGAAGCAAAGAAAATACTCAGAGAATTTCAACCGGATGTAGTGATCGGGACAGGGGGCTATGTCTCTGGTGCTGTGGTCTACGCGGCATCAGTACTTAAGATCCCAACGATCATCCATGAACAAAATAGTGTTCCTGGAATTACTAATAAATTTTTGACCAGATATGTGGACAAGATTGCTATTGCTTTTCAGGATGCAGCGCACTATTTTCCGGATAAGAAGACGGTCTTGGTGGGGAATCCCCGCGGGCAAGAAGTAAAAAACAGTCAGAAGTCTGCGATCCTTGCTTCCTATGACCTTGACCCTAAGAAAAAAACTGTTTTAGTCTTTGGCGGCAGTCAAGGAGCACTGAAAATCAATCAAGCGATTATCGAAGCAATTCCGCTTTTTGCAAAGAAAGATTATCAACTGTTATATGCTTCTGGTGACCGTTATTACCAAGAAATCGAAGAGAAGATCGGTATGTCGAAAGATGCCTTTCCAAATATCAGCATTCGCCCCTACATCGATCAAATGGCAGAAGTCATGGCGAATAGTGACTTGTTGATCGGACGAGCTGGCGCTACATCGATCGCTGAATTTACTGCATTGGGATTACCAGCGATTTTGATTCCTAGTCCTTATGTGACGAATGATCATCAAACAAAAAATGCGCAAAGCTTAGTCAATGCTGGGGCAGTCAAGATGATTGCGGACAATGAGTTGAACAGTCAAAATCTAATTGAGTGTGTCGATGCGATCATGAGTGATGAAAACGTACGGATGGAAATGGCAAAGGCGTCGAAAGAGCAAGGAATCGGTGATGCATCTGAGCGACTATTTCGACTTGTGCAAGAGGTAATCAAATAGTACAATGTGTTGGATAGAAAGGAGAGATTGTCATCAGTAAAGATAAGAAATCTCATGATAATCAAACCACCCCCACGACAGAAGAATTGACCCCTTGGCAGAAAGAAAATCTGCGTTATCAAAAAGAAAAAGGCGATCAACCTGTATGGTCACCCTCTGTCATTTCCGGGATTCACTCAGATGAAGAACAATCAGAAGACCAAACAGAAGAAAAGCACGAAGAAGGCGCAGAGACTGAAGATTCAGAACAAGCTCCCCGCTCTTTTGCTGATCGATTGCCCAATTTAAAAAAATACCGTAATCGAGTATTGTTGCGCCGATTGCTGTTGATTATTGGTGTTTTGCTGATCCCGTTGTTATTTATTCTGTATTACGTCTCCCCGTTGAGTAAGTTAGCGGATGTTAAAGTCGTGGGCAATGATCAAGTGTCCGCCCAATCAATTATTGAACATTCGGAATTAACGACTGGAGAAGAAATATGGCCGCAGTATTTTGACAGCGAACAAACGGAACAAGCCATCAAAAAAGCGTTGCCTCGTGTCAAAAATGTTCAAGTGACAATCACTTCTTTAAACCAGTTCAAGATTCGGGTATCGGAGTACCAAGAGGTGGCATTGCTAGCAAGCGATAATCATTATTCACCTATTCTTGAAAGTGGTGTCGTGGTCAATGAACCGAGTGACCAGCCTCTGGAAGGACTACCTATTTTAGAGAGCTTTTCAGATCAGTCAAAAATCAAAGAAGTACTGACTGCTTATCAGAAGCTCAGTCAAGAGATTCGTGAAGGAATTTCTCAAATCAAGTACACGCCTCGGGACAGTAATGACGAGTTGTTAACGATCTATATGAATGATGGTAACCAAGTGATTGTGAACATTTCAAATATGGCTAGTCAAATGCAGTATTATCCGCAAATCGCAAAAGATTTGAAAGAAGACAGTATCATCGATATGGAAGTGGGCATCTTTACCTATCCGATTTCCAATACAAAAGACAGTGACTCGGCAACAGAACAATCGACCGAAGGGGATTCTTAGGAAAAATTCAAGAGTTTTTTTCATTAACTTGTTTCTAAAAATCGCTATTATATGGTAGAATTGGTAACAGTGAACAAATTATTCTAATTAGATATAAATACGAACTTTTCAAGGTTCGCGATATATGCAAATTAAGTAGGAGGGAACCCCATCCATGGCAAAAACGGGAATGTATGTTGGCCTCGATATTGGTACGACATCTGTGAAAGTTGTTGTAGCTGAATACGTTGATAGCCAAATGAACATTATTGGTGTAGGAAATGCAAAATCAGAAGGAATCAACCGCGGAATCATTGTAGACATTGACAAGACGGTTCAAGCCATCCAAAGAGCAGTAAGACAAGCAGAAGAAAAAGCGGGTATCCAAATTCGCAGTGTGAGCGTGGGTGTGCCAGCCAATCTGTTAGAAGTTGAAAATTGCCAAGGGATGATTGCTGTCAACAGCGAATCAAAAGAAATCACAGATGACGACGTGCGTAACGTAGCATCAGCAGCGCTCGTTCGATCTACACCTCCTGAAAGACAGATCATTGCCATTTTACCGCAAGAGTTTACTGTGGATGGCTTTGAAGGGATCAAAGATCCTCGCGGAATGATCGGTGTCCGCTTGGAGATGTTTGGGGTAGTTTATACAGGCCCTAAAACGATTTTGCACAATATTCGCAAATGTGTTGAAAAGTCCGGCTTGATTGTTAACGAACTTGTAATCACACCACTAGCTTTGACTGAATCGATTTTATCAGATGGCGAAAAAGATTTTGGTACGATCGTGATTGATATTGGTGGCGGTCAAACAACAACTTCGGTAATGCATGACAAACAGTTGAAATTCACCCATGTCAATCAAGAAGGTGGAGAATTTGTAACAAAAGACATCTCTACTGTGTTGAATACTTCTTTCAATAATGCAGAAGCGCTAAAAATCAATTATGGTGATGCTTATCCTGAACGTACATCGGCAAGCGAAGAATTCCCAGTGGACGTCATTGGTAAATCTGAACCTGTCAAAATCGATGAACGGTATCTTGCTGAAATCATCGAAGCACGGATGGAGCAAATCTTTAATAAATCAAAAGATGTCTTGAATGAAATCGATGCGTTTGAATTACCAGGCGGAATTATTTTGACTGGCGGAGCTGCTAGCTTACCTGGCGTTGTCGATTTAGCACAGGAAGTCTTCGAAACAAATGTGAAATTATACGTGCCAAACCATATGGGATTGAGAAATCCGGTTTTCACTAATGTGATCAGTATCGTTGATTATTCTGCTAATTTAAGTGAAGTTTATCAGCTTGCTAAAAGCGCGATCACGGGTGAACGTACGACGCAACAACCTGTTGCTGTTCAACAAGAGATTTCTTATGAGCAGTATGAGGCTCCAGAAGAAACTTATGAAGAACCAGAAGAAGAGAAGAAAGGCGAATCGATCACGAATCGTGTAAAAGATTTCTTCTCAAATATCTTTGAATAATCTAAAACGATACTCAGGAGGAAGATAAACTATGGAATTTTCAATTGATAACAATATCAATGATGGCGCTGTAATCAAAGTTATCGGTGTCGGCGGCGGCGGCGGCAATGCTGTCAACCGTATGATCGAAGAAAACGTTAAAGGTGTCGAATTTATCGCTGCCAATACAGATGTGCAAGCATTGAAAAATTCAAAAGCTGAAACAGTGATCCAATTAGGCCCTAAATATACTCGCGGTCTAGGTGCTGGCTCTCAACCTGAAGTTGGAGAAAAAGCAGCAGAAGAAAGTGAAGACGCAATTCGTGATTCCTTGCAAGGCGCTGATATGATCTTTATCACTGCCGGCATGGGTGGAGGTACCGGAACTGGGGCAGCTCCGATCGTTGCAAAACTTGCCAAAGAAATCGGTGCATTGACAGTCGGCGTAGTAACTCGTCCATTCACATTTGAAGGACCAAAACGCGGCCGTTTCGCAGCTGAAGGAATTGCAAAACTAAAAGAAAACGTCGATACATTATTGATCATCTCCAACAACCGTTTATTGGAAGTTGTTGACAAGAAGACACCAATGCTAGAAGCATTCCGTGAAGCAGACAATGTATTGCGTCAAGGGGTACAAGGAATCTCTGATCTGATTACTGCACCAGGCTATGTCAACTTGGACTTTGCTGACGTGAAAACAGTAATGGAAAATCAAGGAACAGCATTGATGGGTATTGGTGTTGCTAGCGGCGAAGAACGTGTCATCGAAGCAACGAAAAAGGCGATCTCTTCTCCATTGCTAGAAACATCTATCGATGGTGCAGAACAAGTCTTACTGAACATCACTGGCGGATTAGACATGACTTTATTTGAAGCACAAGATGCTTCTGATATCGTAGCAAGTGCTGCAACAGGCGACGTAAACATTATTCTAGGAACTTCAATCAATGAAGACTTAGGAGATGAAATCCGCGTGACTGTGATTGCAACAGGTATTGATCCTTCAAAAAAGGAACGCTCTTCTCGTACAAGCAGACAAAGTCAAATCCATTCAATTCCACAAAAACCAACGTTAGATATGGATCAGGCGAAACCTTCACACGTAGAAGATGATCATGGCTTTGGTGATTGGGATATTCGTAAAGAACAAAACGTTCGTCCTAAAGTAGAAGAAAGCCAATTTGAGAATGTTGAAAAAAAAGAATTTGATACATTCAATAGAGATGAAGTAAAAACAAATGACGACGATGAATTAAGTACACCACCATTCTTCCGTCGCAAACGCTAGGAGGCAGAGCACATGATTTCTGAGAACTTGCACAAGATCCAGCAAGAGATCCAGGATTCTTGTGCTCTTGTTTCTAGAAAAGCAAGTGAGGTTCGTCTGGTTGCTGTGACAAAATCTGTCGATAGTGAAAAAACACGGAAGATCATCGAAGCCGGTGTCACTGACTGTGCGGAAAACCGAGTAGAAAAACTCCTGGAAAAAAAGCAGCAACTAGCAGATTTTCCAGAAGTAAACTGGCATTTTATTGGTAATTTGCAACGCAGAAAGGTAAAATCAATTATAAATGAAGTTGATTATTTCCATGCGTTAGATTCGCTGAAATTGGCGCAAGAAATTCAAAAACGAGCAGCAAAAACGATTGCTTGTTTTGTAGAAGTCAATATTTCAGGTGAAGCAAGTAAACAAGGAATTGCACCAGACGACGTTGTTTCATTTATTGAAGAGTTGCAGCCCTTTGATAAAATCAATGTCATCGGCTTGATGACCATGGCACCACTTGCTTCTTCAGAAGCAGAGCAGCTCCATTATTTTCATCAGTTGAAAGAATTACAAGAAAAAATCGCAGCGCTGCACTTGGCACATGCTCCATGTACAGAAACAAGTATGGGAATGAGTAATGATTTTGCCGTTGCGATCCAAGCGGGTGCGACAGTTGTTCGCATCGGCACCGCATTATTTCAGGAGTAAAGGAGGTTGACATATGTCTTTAAAAGAGAAATTGACCAATTTTTTTGGATTGACGGATGAAGAAGATTATTACGAAGAAAGCGTGGTAGCTCAAGAATCTGTGCGATCCCCGCAAAATATCGCCGTCAATCAAGGTAGTTCTTATGTTGCACCACGCACGACTCGTGCTGAAAATCCAACGAATACATTTTCACGAAGCCATATGCCATCACAGCAAGCGCAAGCGCAGCGTTCAACAGCATCAAGTGCGTCCTTTGAAAGACAACAACGCCCTGTCCAAAAGACAGAGGAAAAGGTCGTTTCTATGGCCCAACAACGCAGTAATCCCAAAACAAAAGAAATAAAGTCCAAGGCTGCAGGCAAGATTACTATCGTAGAACCAAGAGTTTATTCAGAAGCGATGGGAATCGCGAAACAAGTGATCAATGGCGATGCAGTACTTGTTAATTTTCATTTAATTGAGGAGTACCAAGCACGGCGAATAGTTGATTTTTTGACGGGAACAGTGTACGCTGTAGATGGCGATATCAAGCGTGTTGGAGATGAAATCTTCTTATGTACGCCAAAAGGAATGGAGATCGAGGGAACTGCTCAAACATTAGCAGATAGTAATTTCTTCGATATCTGAGTCAAGGAGGAAAGCATATTTTAGTCTTTAGGTTATTAAATCTATTCAGTGATGCAGTATATCTCTATACAGTATTATTAGTGATCTATGCCTTGCTTTCTTGGTTTCCGGGAGGATACCAATCAGCATTTGGACGTTTCTTAGCAAAAATCTGTGAACCATATTTAGGTTTGTTTGATCGTCTAAATCTGAGTTTCGCTGGCATCGACTTTACGATTGCATTTGCCATTATCGTTCTGCAGCTAGCAACGCAAGGTCTGTTCGTTCTTCTACAAGCAATCTTATTCTAACGTAAGGGGTGAATATCGGTGAACGCAAATGTCTATCAGCATTTTCGAAGCGATGAGCACCCTTTTATTGATTCTGCGCAAGGCTGGATCGAACAAGTGCAGATGCAATACGCACCCTATTTAACAGATTTTCTTGATCCGCGGCAAGCCTATATTTTAGAAAGTCTGATTCGGCAATCAACCGATTTGAGTTTTCAATTTTTTGGCGGATATGAAGCTGCTGAAAGAAGACGGTGCCTGATCTACCCAGACTATTACCAACCAGCAAGTGAAGAATTTGATTTGGTATTATTCACCATTATCTATCCAAAAAAATTCACGGTTTTAAGTCATGGGAAGGTTTTAGGAACGTTAATGGGCACAGGGGTCAAAAGGGAATACTTTGGTGACATCATTTCTGATGGGGAAAATTGGCAAGTATTTGTGGCAAGCGAAATCAGTCATTTTGTCCAAACACAGGTCGATAAAATCGGGAATGTCTCAGTTCGCCTCGAAGAAACGAAGTACACGGAATTGATCGTACCAAAAGACGGCTGGAGCGAAGAACGAGAAACGGTCAGCTCTCTCCGTTTGGATACTGTCATTTCTGCTGTCTATAATATTTCGCGCCAGCGTTCCAAACAACTCATCGAGTCTGGCAAAGTGAAAGTCAATTGGACAGAAACATTACGTCCGGATTTTATGTTGGATCTACTGGATATCGTATCAATCAGAGGATTTGGGCGTATCCAGATTCAGGGGTTAGAAGGCACGACAAAAAAAGAAAAAGTTAGATTGTTATTAGGTGTATTACGTAAATAAAACAAAGAGGTGTAAACTTATGGCATTAACTCCATTAGATATTCAAAACAAAAGCTTTTCAGTAAAAATGCGCGGTTACAATCAGGATGAAGTCGATGACTTCTTAGATATGATCGTTCGTGATTATGAAGAAGCTGTTCAAAAGAACCGTGAACTAGAAAAATCATTGAAGCATGCAGAAGAAAAACTTGAGTATTTCAATGAATTGAAAGATGCATTGAACCAATCGATTATCGTGGCTCAAGATACCGCAGACAAAGTAAAAACGAGCGCAAGCAAAGAATCTGAAGTGATCGTTACTTCTGCTCAAAACCGTGCAGATGAATTAGTAACGAATGCCGAAAAACGTGCTCATGCATTGACAACAGCTGCAGAAGAAAAAGCCAAAGAAATTCTGACGGATGCAACCAATAATGCGCGTCAATTGGCAACTGAAACCAATGATTTGAAGAAGAAAACGCGCGTTTTCCACAACAATCTTTTGGTTATGCTGCAAACACAATTAGAGCAAGTAAAAAGTCCAGAATGGGAAGAAATTTTGGCGCCGTTTTCTAGCTATGTAAAAGATTCTCATCAAGTAATCAAAGAAGTTTTATCAAAAGAACTTGACAGCGAAAATGATTCTGAAGTAAACTCAGAAGCAGTGGAGAGTCCAGTAGAAATCGTGGAATCCAGTGAGAAAGAAATTGATGTAGAAGAAAATCCAGAAGTGAAAACATTGGATGATGCACGTCAATTACTAGATGAATTAAATAAAACAAATGACTAATATACAGAACAGAAAAATTTCTTATACTTTTAAAGCGAGTCTGGGAGAGTGGAAGCCGGATAAAACCCTGTAAGAAATTAGATCATCTGTTAGTCTTGGTCTTGAACAGTGGTAGAGTCCAACGTTTGATCTCGTTACCGATCAACAAAGAATTGTCACTGACAATAAAATTTGGGTGGTACCACGAACACGTTCGTCCCTTTCCGGGATGGATGTGTTTTTTTTATAGCTTCATAGCCTATGGGCTTATTAGAAGGATTTGGTCGATTCAATGAGTGAATTCACTGAAATTGAGGCAGGATAGACAAAATTGTTTGATCGACATGTGCTTGCACATGCCATAATCATGAGTAATCAGTAAAAGGAGCGAATACAATGAAGATGAAAGAAACATTGCATCTGGGAAAAACGGCTTTTCCGATGCGGGGAAATTTGCCTAATCGCGAAATCGAATGGCAAAAAGATTGGGAAGAACAAAATATCTATCAACAAAGACAAGCACTGAACGAAGGGAAACCAACATTTGTCTTACATGATGGCCCTCCCTATGCGAATGGCAATATCCACATTGGTCATGCATTAAACAAAATCAGTAAAGACATTATTGTACGTTCTAAATCAATGTCAGGATTCCGCTCACCTTATGTACCAGGTTGGGATACGCATGGATTGCCGATCGAACAAGTGCTGACAAACAAGGGCATCAAACGCAAAGAAATGACATTTGCGGAATATCGCAAAAAATGCGAAGAGTATGCTTTGACACAAGTAGATACCCAACGTGAGGACTTTAAACGTTTAGGAATCTCAGGTGATTGGGATCATCCTTACATCACTTTGACACCTGATTACGAAGCTGCTGAAATCCGCGTATTCGGAAAGATGGCAGAAAAAGGCTACATCTATAAAGGATTAAAGCCAATCTACTGGTCACCATCCAGCGAGTCTTCATTGGCAGAAGCAGAGATCGAATACAAAGATGTCAAATCACCTTCGATCTATGTCGCTTTTCCTGTAGCAGATGGAAAAGGAATCCTTGATGAAGATACATCTTTCGTTATTTGGACGACGACACCTTGGACATTACCAGCAAACTTAGGAATTTCAGTAAACCCAACGTTTACTTATGTTCAAATCATGGCAGATGGCCGTAAATTTGTGATCGCCAAAGATTTGTTGGAGACTGTTCAAGCAGCTATTGGATGGGAAAGTGTTGAAATCTTGCAAGAAATTGCTGGAGAAAAACTAGAATACATGACTGGCCAGCATCCTTTCTATGATCGGACTTCATTGGTGATGCTAGGTGACCATGTCACGCTGGAAGCAGGTACTGGATTGGTTCATACTGCTCCTGGGCACGGGGAAGACGACTACATCGTAAGCAAAAAATACAAATTAGATGTCCTATCTCCTGTCGATAGTCGTGGGATGTTTACGGAAGAAGCACCAGGATTTGAAGGAATCTTCTATGATAAAGCGAACCCAATGATCACCGATTTGTTAGCAGAAAAAGGTGCATTATTGAAACTTGATTTCTTTGTCCATAGTTATCCTCATGATTGGCGGACCAAAAAACCTGTTATCTATCGGGCAACACCACAATGGTTTGCTTCAATCGATCAATTCCGTCAAAACATCCTTGATGAAATCGAGAAAGTGGACTGGATCATTCCTTGGGGCAAAACACGCTTGTACAACATGATTCGTGATCGAGGCGATTGGGTCATCTCACGTCAACGTGCCTGGGGGGTACCACTGCCGATTTTCTACGCCGAAAACGGCGAAGCAATCATTACGCCAGAAACGATCGAACATGTTGCAACGCTATTTGAACAACACGGATCAAATATCTGGTTTGAAAAAGAAGCCGAAGAATTATTGCCTGCAGGCTTTACGCATCCGGGTTCACCAAATGGCAAATTCTCTAAAGAAACAGATATCATGGATGTTTGGTTTGATTCTGGTTCTTCTCATGAAGCAGTCTTGCGTCAACGTCCAGAGTTGACTTTCCCAGCTGACATGTATTTGGAAGGTTCAGATCAATACCGTGGATGGTTTAACTCAAGTATCACCACAAGTGTGGCGATCAATGGGGAAGCACCTTACAAATCAGTCTTGTCTCAAGGGTTTACCTTGGATGGTGAAGGCCGGAAGATGAGTAAATCTCTTGGAAATACCATTGCTCCAGAGAAAGTAATCAAACAAATGGGTGCCGATATCCTTCGCCTATGGGTTAGCAGTGTAGATTATGAAGCAGATGTCCGAGTTTCAATGGATATTTTGAATCAAGTCTCCGAGGTTTACCGTAAGATCCGTAATACAATGCGTTTCTTATTAGCCAATACGGCTGATTTCGATCCAAAAACGGATATGGTTTCTTATGAAAACTTACGCTCTGTAGACAAATACATGCTGGTTCGATTAAACGAAACGATCAAAACCATTCGTGAAGATGGGTATGAGAAATACAATTTCTTGCATATCTATAAGACGATCATCAATTTCTTGACTGGCGATCTTTCTGCTTTCTATTTAGACTTTGCGAAAGATGTTGTTTATATCGAAGCGGAAAATGATCCACAACGGCGAGCAATGCAAACTGTCTTTTACCAAACGGCAGTGGCTTTGACAAAATTGTTGACGCCAATCATTCCTCACACAGCCGAAGAAATCTGGTCTCACTTAAAAGAAGAGGAAGCCTATGTTCAACTAGCTGAATTGCCAAGTTATGAATCATTTGCGAATCAAGCTGAGTTGCTTGATATGTGGACGGCATTTCTTTCATTCCGTGACAATGTCCTGAAAGCACTGGAAGAAGCACGGAATGAAAAACTGATTGGTAGGTCATTGGAAGCAAAAGTGACCATCTATCCATCACAACCGCTGGCAGACCTATTAACGGCTGTTGATGCTGATTTGGCCCAATTATTGATCATTTCACCAGACTTCTTCGAAATCAAAGAGGCAGGAAGTGCCGCTCCAGAAGCAGCGCTACAATTTGAAGATGGTGCAATCTTGATCGAAAAAGCCGATGGTGAAGTTTGCGACCGTTGTCGGCAAGTGCGGACAGATGTCGGAGTGGATGAGAAACTGCCAACACTTTGCGGGCGTTGTGCTCATTTGGTGGAAGAATATTATCCAGAAGCCGTTGCTGAAGGCTTTGAGAAATAAAAATTAGCTGAGAAATAAAGGTAAACCCAAAATTATCAGTGTGCCGTTGGACGATCTACTTAGATCGTCCGATGGCACACTTTTTTTGTGATCATTTCATTGTGCTGACTTAGTTATCAGCTTTTGTGTCTTTTTCATCGTTTTCTCCTAGCAATAGCAACTGATGATAAGAAGCATAGAAGTGACAAAAATGCAGCGCTAGGCAATCGTGCTTGCTTTGTCCCAATCGGTTTTACCCGTTCAGCGTTTTTGAGAGGAAGCTAGACCAACTTGCAGAAAAAGATTGCAAGATTTACATAGAAAAGGTAAACTGTTAAAAATCGGAATATTCAGAATATTTAAAGAAAGGATGAGGGGATGAGGGAAAAAGAGACATTAATGTATGATCCTCGTTTTGAAAGTGATGCTTGTGGCATGGGCTTTATCGTACAAAAAGATGGATTATACTCGAGAAAACTGATTGAAAATGCGTTGACGATGTTAGAACGAATGAATCATCGTGGCGGAACAGGAGCCGAACCAGATACAGGGGATGGTGCTGGTGTGTTGATGGCATTACCTGATTCTTTTTTTCAAGCAATTGCTTTAGCGGCAGAGATTGTTTTACCGCCGAAAGGTCACTATGCAGTAGGCATGTTTTTTTTGCCGCAAGAACGAGAATCCGCAGTCAAATTAAGAAAGGCCGTTGCTCAGGATATTCAGCAAATGGGATTTCGGGTGTTGTGGCAGCGGGAAGTTCCCTATGACTATTCGCAATGTGGTCCAGGAGCACAAAAAGTGATGCCTAGTTTTTGTCAATTCTTTATTGAAAAACCTCTCGATGTGACAGTCGGAAGAGATTTTGAGGACCGTTTGTATCATTTGCGGCGACAATTAGAAAAAAACTATGCAGCCAAGGAACTAGCCATCTGCAGTCTTTCTAGCCAAACAATCGTCTATAAAGGCATGTTACATGCTTATCAGGTCGGACTGTTTTATACGGACTTACAAGATCCGCGTATGACTTCCAGTATCGCATTGACTCATTCTCGTTTTTCAACCAATACTTTTCCTAGCTGGAATCGCGCGCAGCCTTTTCGTTTTTTAGCCCATAATGGGGAAATCAATACGTTAAGAGGAGCCGAAAATTGGATGCATAGTCATCAAATCGAAGTCTATGATGAGGAAAATTCGGACTCCGCAAAACTTGAGAATTGCATGGAATTCTTGTATCGCCAAGGGAGAGATTTACCTCAGGCGCTTTTGATGATGGTACCTGAAGCCTGGTCGAAAGAAGCCGGTTTGCCAGAAGAACTAGTTGCTTTTCATGAGTACAATGCTAGTTTTATGGCACCATGGGATGGACCGGCAGCGCTTTGTTTTACGGATGGTGAGCTGGTGGGTGCTGCTTTGGATCGCAATGGGTTGCGGCCTTCCCGTTATTCAATTACGAGGGATGGCTTAGTTGTCGTAGCATCCGAATCAGGGGTGGTTGATCTACCCGCAGCAGAGGTAATTGAAAAAGGGGTTTTAGGTCCAGCCAATATGTTTTTGGTCGATACCAAAAATGGCTTGATTTTGAGAAATAAAGAGATCAAAGAAAAATACGCGCAAGCTCATCCTTATCGCGAATGGTTGACAGAAAATTTGTTAACGATGGATGACTTACCAGAACCCCCTTTTTCTGATGGATTATCGACAGAGACACTACAGCGGTTATGGAAACTTCACGGGTACACCGACGAAGTCATCCGGACACTGCTGATCCCTATGGCTCAAACAGGAGAGGAACCGGTTATCTCCATGGGATTTGATTCACCATTAGCAATCTTAAGTGAACGTCCCCAGTCGCTTTTTACGTACTTTAAGCAACAATTCGCACAGGTAACGAATCCACCAATTGATGCGATTCGCGAAAAGCTAGTGATCGGTACAGAATTATTTCTGGGACGAGATGGCGATGTTACAAAAGATCTTAGCCAAAATTGCCATAAATTAAAAATCGCTAGTCCGATTTTAGCCACAAGCGAGTATCTGAAGATCAAACATCTAAATCAGAAACAACAATCGGCGGCAGTCCTCTCTACTCTTTATTCTGTGACTGGCAATGAGCAACAAACACTGCACCAAGCATTGGATACTCTTTTTAAAGAAAGTGAAGCCAAAATTGATCAAGGGGCTACGATTCTCGTGTTAAGTGATCGCGAACCCATTGCACCACAACTAGGTAAGATGGCAATTCCTGTCTTGTTGGCTGTTTCGGGTTTGCATAATTACTTGGTGCGAAAAGGAAAGCGAGCGCTTGCCTCACTCATTGTTGACACGGCTGAAGTCTGCGAAGTTCATCACTATGCTATGTTAGTTGGCTACGGTGCCAGTGGGATTCATCCTTACGGGGCTTACGAAACGCTGCATTATTATGACATGAGTGATCATGTCGAAAATTATCGACAGGCCTGTGAGAAGGGACTCATAAAGATTATGTCTCGTATGGGAATTTCAACTATTGCCGGTTATCATGGTGCTCAGCTCTTTGAAGCTGTCGGTATCTCACCACAAGTCACTGAGGTTTATTTTACGGGAACTGTTTCTCGGATTGGCGGCCTGTCGTTGAAACAAATCGAACAAGAGTATTTTGAGCGATACGAAGCTGCCTATGGTGAAAAACAACAGGATTATCTAGATTCGGGAGGCAGCTTTCAGTTTAAAGCAGAAGGTGAGCATCACCTTTTTAATCCCAAAACCATCTATCACTTTCAAAAAGCGGTGCGCACAGGAGATTATCAGTTGTACAAGGAGTATGCAGCTGTCATGAATCAAGAGGCTTTAAGCACACCCACGACACTTCGTTCACTATGGGAGTTCACACCTTCGCGTCAGCCAATTCTATTGGAGGAAGTAGAGCCTGCTGTCCAAATCGTCAAACGATTCAAAGTAGGAGCAATGTCTTATGGATCGCTAAGTGAGGAAGCTCATAAATGTATTGCTGAGGCAATGAATGCCATCGGAGCTAAATCAAATAGTGGAGAAGGCGGGGAACATCGCGAGCGTTTCAAAGCGGTCAACGGCAAAAATTACAATAGTCGGATCAAGCAAGTTGCTTCTGGACGTTTTGGAGTTAATGCGGAGTATTTAATGAGTGCCGATGAGTTGCAGATCAAGATGGCTCAAGGAGCGAAGCCAGGTGAAGGCGGTCAACTGCCTGGAAATAAAGTTTTCCCTTGGGTCGCTGAGATTCGCGGATCAACCCCTGGGGTTCGCTTGATTTCACCACCTCCTCATCACGATATTTATTCGATTGAAGATTTGGCACAATTGATCCATGATTTAAAGACCATCAACCCTTATGCGCGAATCAATGTGAAGCTGGTTGCCAGTATGGGTGTTGGAACGATTGCAACCGGTGTTGTCAAGGCAGGTGCTGATGTTGTTGTAATATCAGGCTATGATGGCGGTACTGGTGCTTCTCCCCGCAATTCCATCAGAGATGCGGGCTTGCCTTGGGAAATGGGGTTAGCAGAAGCTCATCAAACATTGGCACTGAATCATCTTCGTCAGCGGATGACCTTAGAAACGGATGGTAAATTGATGACGGGAAGGGATATTGCGATTGCGGCACTTTTAGGTGCTGAAGAGTACAGTTTTGCTTCATTGGCCCTTGTTGCGATCGGCTGTGTGATGATGAGAGTCTGCAGTCTGAATACTTGTCCCGTGGGTATTGCCACCCAAAATCCAGCTTTACGAAAGTTTTTTGCTGGTAAACCGGAACATATTATTCATACTATGTTTTTCTTAGCAGAAGACCTCAGAGAAATCATGGCAGAACTGGGTTTTCGTACCATTGATGAGATGGTGGGGCACACAGAAGTCTTGGTACCTCGTTTCATTGCCAAAGGGAAAGCAAAATCATTGGATTTCGCTCGCATCTTGGGTACGACACTTCCGATTGCACGTAAAGTGACGGATCCTTTTTTGGAGAAACGACAATGGCCAGAATTGGATAGTTTTGCCAAAGCAGCAATTGAAAAACAACATCCTGTTGCTATCAGTCAACCGATCAACAATATTCAACGTTCTGTTGGTGCCCGCATAGGGGGATGGATTGCAGAACGTTTTGGGAACTATGAACTTCCTCCAGGATTGCTGCAATTCAATTATCAAGGAATTGCGGGTCAAAGTTTTGGTGCCTTTGCAACGCAAGGACTTGAGCTGAGATTGGTTGGAGAAGCCAATGATTACGTAGCCAAAGGATTGAGTGGTGGCCGTTTGATCATTGTACCGCCAGCAGATGCTAGTTATGATATTGAACAGTCGCCCATTGTAGGTAATGTGGCTTGCTTTGGGGCAAATCGAGGAGAAGGATATTTCAGAGGTCTGGCAGGAGAACGTTTCTGTGTTCGAAATAGCGGAGCTAAAGTGGTTGTAGAAGGAATCGGCGATCATGGCTGCGAGTATATGACTGGAGGTGTCGCTGTTATTCTAGGCAAGACGGGCCGCAATTTTGCTGCTGGCATGTCTGGAGGTGTCGCCTATGTGTACGATCCGGAGCAAGCGTTTGCTGCTCAATGCAATTTAGAAATGGTGGAATTGTTTAAGGTAGATGAGAGCGGGGATGATGCGGTATTGAAAGAATTGATCGAGAACCATTTTGCCTATACAGATTCCTTAAAAGCAGCCGAGATTCTAAGCGATTGGCTCTATCATAAGCAGTTGTTCATCAAAGTTTATCCTAAGGAATATCATCAAATGGTGGAAGCGACTCATCAATTGGCGCAACAAGGTCTCTCAGGAGATGAACTGATCGCTAAAGCTTTTGAGTCAGTTGTCGGTCCTCAGATGACGATCCCAGGAAAGGAGCATGACTAGTATGGCAGATCCTTTTGGTTTCTTAAAATACCCTCGAAAAGAAAATCCGTATCGTCCGGTAGCAGAGCGGATCACTGATTGGCAAGAACTGCAAGAACCATTGCCAGCAAGTGAGCGGCAAGAACAAGCAGCAAGATGTATGAATTGTGGCATTCCTTTTTGTCATACCGGTTCTTTCTATGGTGGGCAACGGACAGTATCTGGATGCCCCAACGATAATTTGATTCCTGAATGGAATGATCTTGTTTATCAAGGCAGGTTTCAAGCGGCTTTTGAACGGTTAGCGAAAACGAATCCATTACCTGAAATGACCGGACGGGTTTGTCCAGCTCCTTGTGAGAAAGGCTGCACGGAGGCACTAAATGGGAGCGGGGTCACGATTCATGACAATGAGCGTTTCATTATCGACACTGCATTTGAGAATGATTGGGTCCGAGCATCGGGAGAACCGCAAGCAGCAACTGGTTTCAAAATCGCCATCATTGGCAGTGGACCAGCTGGTCTATCCGCTGCTTGGCGCTTGAATCAGTTAGGTCATCAAGTGACGGTTTATGAACGCAGTGATCGTTGCGGGGGGTTGCTGATGTATGGTATCCCTAATATGAAACTAGATAAAACAGTGGTTCAGCGCAGAATCGATTTGATGGCAGAACTAGGCGTGACGTTCCTAACGAATGTCGAAGTCGGCCGCGACATTTCTGCTGAAGAATTAGAAGCTGCTTATGATCGTGTTATTATTTCTACTGGCGCCAGTGTTCCGCGGGATTTAAAGATCCCAGGAAGGTCTTTGACTGGGATTCAGTTTGCTGTTGATTATTTGACAGCAGCAACCAAAGAGGTATTGAACCATGGAAAAGCTGCGAATGAATCCTTGGCAGGCAAACACGTGGTCGTGATCGGCGGTGGAGATACCGGAAATGATTGCTTAGGGACTGCGATGCGCCAAGGGGCTGCTTCTGTTCGTCAGTTGGAAATCACGCCACAGCTTCCACCACAGCGTTTAGCTGGAAATCCATGGCCTGAATACCCAATGACAGCTAAAATCGGGTATGGTCAGGAAGAAGTTGCTGCGGTTCTACAGGAACATACGTATCACAGCATTTCGACGACTGCTTTTGTAGGAGCGGAACGGGGACAGGTGATTGGGATCGAAACAGTCAAAGTAGATGAGATTTTTCAGCCAATCTCTGGTACAGAGCAAGTGATGAAAGCCGATTTAGTTTTGTTGGCAATGGGCTTCTTAGGTCCAGAAACACACTTGTTAGACACCTTCAATGTCCGTGAAATCTATGATGATTATACAACCAATAATGAACGGGTTTTGGTAGCTGGTGATGCAAAAAGAGGTCCTAGCTTAGTGATTTGGGCAATTCGAGAGGGGCGGCTCGCTGCGGAGAAAGTCGATCAATCGCTGAGGGCCTTGATTTATCAACAAATTTAGCAAAAACAACGGGAAAAATGCGACAGATAAGACAAATAAACCGAAGGCTATCTCTGAAAAGCGATGCGCAATCTTGCGCGAAGGAAGAATCGTCCAAGAAGCTTAGCAGGTATCCTTCGGTTTTGTTGAATCTTTCGTCACATAGCAGATACTTTGTACTGTGCCCGCGGTCCGCCGATATATTTGGGGCGTGAGCCTAATGCAGTCACATGAGCTGCACCTAACGTTTTGATACTTGGCCGAATAGGGATCTGTACGTGTTTGACATGCATGCCGATGGCAGTATCACCAATATCGATGCCAGCTTTCGCAACGATATGCTCCACTTCAACGGGATCATCAAACAAGCGAAATGCCGCTACAGAACAAGCACCTCCCGCATGAAGTGCAGGGACAACTGCCACTTCTTCTAATTGATAATACTGAGCAGTGCTACGCTCTACAGCTAATGCACGGTTCAAGTGTTCGCATCCTTGAACCGCTAAGCGAATGCCAAGCGGATCCAACACCTCTTTAATGGTCTTAATAATGATGTAGCCTACTTCTTCGCTGGAGTTTTTGCCGATCATCCCGCCAACGACTTCGCTAGTAGAACAGCCTAAAACAAATAAATCATTTTGCGTTAAGTGTGCTGCGTCAATTACTTCAGTTGTGATGGTTACTAAGTCATTTTTAAGTTGATGAAAATCATTCATTGGAATCTTACCTCTCATTCAAAGAAAATTTTTGCGTTCGTTTTAAATAATTGACAAGCGGAAATGCTACCAATATACCAAAAACATTTTGAAGGCTATTGCTGAGAATCGAAGCAATGCCTGCTCCAAAGCTAAACATGATGGTCGTTGCTGCGGCATAGCCTAAAATCATCGTCACGCTTCCCAAACAAAGTGCCAGCAGGGGATAGTGACGAAAACGACCAGTAAGGTAGCCTTGGCAGCCATGGATCAAAATAGAAAACAATGCCCATTCTGGATAACCGGACAAAAAGTCGATCATTCCGCCGCTCAAGCTGCCGACGATCGCACCTGAAGGACCGCCTAATAAAAGAGCCGTGGTATAGATGCCGGCTTCGCAAAGGGTCACGACACCTTTTGTCTGAGGAACTGGCAGGACAAATAATAAAGAAAGAGCGGTAGTCAGTGCTGTCAGCATAGCTAACGTTGTTAGTTTCTTGGTAGACATGAGGTAACTCCTTTCCTAAAATAAGCAAGTTGATCGACATTTCCTAAAGATTCTGTCAGCTGTAGCCCATTTTCAATGCCGGCAAAAACAAAGTCTTTGGCTTGCTGTACAGCATCTGTCATTGAGCGGTCAGTAGCCAAGAGCGCAGCGATGGCAGCGGATAACGTACAACCGGCGCCGTTCGTTGTCTGTTTGGGTGATTTTGGTGTCTCAAAAAAGAAAAAGTCATCCCCATCGTAGAGCAGGTCGCAGGCTTGCTGCCCGTTCAGACGAGCGCCACCTTTGATCAACACAAAAGCAGCCCCCAGTGCTTTGATTTTTTTGGCAGCTATCTTCATTTGTTCCCGAGTAGTAATGGCTTGATTTGCGAAATATTCTGCTTCAACCAAATTGGGAGTAACGATAGTGGCTAAGGAAAATAAGGATTGCAGGGCGTGTTGATACTCTTGATTGGATTTTGTCTGTCCTTCTTTAAAAGCTAAGACTGGATCTAAGATGATCGGGCAGTCTTGGGTCACTAGGAAATTTTTCACTAATTCGATCGTTTCCAGTGTATGTAATAGGCCGATTTTGATGGCTGCTAAACGGGTGAAAGCTGTAACTGAAGCTAATTGGTCCTTCAGCGTTGCAGGAGGGATATCATAAATGGTGATTTCCTCATTGATGGCTGCGACACAAGTGAGCACCATGTGACCAAAGGTATTGAATTCTTCAAAGGTCTTGATATCTGCAGTGGCACCACCACCTGCTAAGCTGTCTAAGCCAGCAATGGTCAATACTTGTTTCATTGATTCACATCCTTTAGTCTTTCGTTTTATTATAGCGAATGGAGCAAAAATAAAAACAGCCAATTGGCTGTTTTTTTACCCATCCAATTGGCTGATGCTTATTGATTATTTAGTAAGTTTCGTTCACGATACCATTCATCTGGTTTCCAAATCCATTCAAAGCCATCAGCTGCTAATAGATCATAGGCGGCTTTTGGTCCCATGGTCCCTGCTGAATAGTTCGGAAAATCAGGTGTTTCTTTATCCCAAGCATGTCGGATGACATCGACGATGCGCCATGATTGAGCAACTTCGTCCCAATGAGTAAAGTTGGTGCCGTCCCCATTCAAAGCATCTAAGAGCAATTTTTCATAGGCTTCTGGCGTATTATCTACGATTTCAGTACTATTGCGGTAATCTAGTTTAACAGGAAGGGTGTCGAATCCTTGACCGATTTCTTTGCCATTTAGAGAAAGTGAAAAGCCTTCCGTCGGTTGAATGTAAATCGTCAAGACATTAGGTGCTAATTTCTTCTTGCTTTCGCAATCAGTCACATCTTTCTTGAAAACATTCACTGGAACTTGCTTGAAAACGATATTGATACGGGTGCCTTTCTCTGTTAAACGTTTCCCTGTGCGTACATAAAAAGGGACTCCTGACCAGCGGAAGTTGTCGATCAAAAACTTGCCTGCGACAAATGTTTCGGTGGCAGAATCTTCCGCAACATTCATTTCTTCACGATACCCAGCAAACTGCTGATCCTCTAATTGCCCGTGAGCATACTGTCCGCGGACAAAATTGGTTTTGACTTCTTCTTCTGAATAAATGCGAATCGCATTCAATGCTTTGATTTTTTCTGTACGGAGTTCTTTTTCTGAGAAAGCGACTGGTGGTTCCATAGCTAGCAAAGAGAGAATCTGCAAGATGTGGTTTTGGACCATATCCTTTAAGGCACCACTCTTATCATAATAGCCGCCGCGTTCTTCAACGCCGAGATCTTCAGCGATATTGATTTGAACATTGTCGATATAGCGGTTGTTCCATTGCGATTCAAAAATATTATTGGCAAAACGGATTGCAGAAATATTTTGGATCATTTCTTTTCCTAGATAGTGATCGATTCGATAGATCTCTTGCTCACTGAAAACTTGATTGATTTCTTCGTTCAATTGTTTCGCAGAGGCATAGTCACTTCCGAAAGGTTTTTCAATCACCACACGATGGTAGCCTTCGGTTTCAAGCATGCCTTGTGATTTTAAATGTGAGACGATGGTACCAAAGAAGTTTGGAGACATTGCCAGATAAAACAGTTGGTTTCCTTCAAGCTGATACTTCTGATCTAGAGAATCTGCCAGCTCTTTCAATGAGTCATAGTGAGTGGTATCTGTTACATCATGAGACTGATAATAAAAATGTGAAGCGAAAGTCTCAGCTTGTTCTTTTGACTCGATCAAATCTTCGATCGTTCCCATAACAACTTCACGGTAATGTTCATCTGACCAAGGACGGCGAGCCGTACCGATTACAGCAAAATCTTCTTTAAGATCGCCTTTTTTATACAAACGGAAGAGGGAAGGGTAAAGTTTGCGTTGTGCAAGGTCACCGGTTCCGCCAAAAATAGTAAAAAGCACCTTTTTTTCCATCGTTTTCACTCCTTACAATTTATCTACAAAAATCGTACTAGCTGCTTTATAACTGACAGCAATTTCTTTATCCGCATTTTTAATGGTGATCGGTCCTTCGTAGGCAGCCGTATCAACGATCTCAAACTCTTCATGAATGTTCAGGTCGATGGCTACCAGATAGTCCAACAATTCCCGTTCATCCAACACGCGAGCAATTCGGATCTTTGTCCCGACAGGGTAAGCACTCATCGTCGTTTTTTCTCCTTCGTGGACGGGTTGTCCCTGTTCGGGGATCATTCCGCCGTGAGGACAAAACTTAGGATGTCCTAGATAGGCTTCTAAATGATCAGCCAATGTCCCTGATGTGACATGTTCAAGTACCTCCGCATCATCGTGGACTTCATTCCAAGAATAATTCAAATGCTCCACTAAAAATACTTCCCATAAACGATGTTTACGAATGAGAGCACTTGCCGAAGCTAGTCCGCTTTCGGTCAATTGGACGCCTTGATAAGGAGAGTGTTCCACTAAGCCTTCTTTTAAAAGCTTAGAAATCATCTCGCTTACTGAAGCAGCAGACACATCCAGACCAGAAACGATTTGTTTGTTGTTGATTTTCTTCTGATCACCGCCCAATTCCAAGATGAGCTTCAAATAATCTTCGCGGTTTGGTGTCATGGTATTCATCCTCTCTTATCAAAGACTATCAAACTAAATTCTATCAAAAAAAGCCACAGATTACTACGGAAAAAACCGTGGGAAGAAGAAGGTTTTTTATAAACCGCTTTACTTTATTCGCTTATTCTGACAGTCAGTTTTTTTAAGAAGAAGAAAACTGAGAGAATGATTCATCCTCTCAGTCTTTTTAGTGTGTATTAAGCCCAATCGCCATTTCTGAATACTGGGACTGTTGTGCCATCTTCTTTGATTCCATCGATGGACATTTGGGCAGATCCTACCATAAAGTCAACGTGTGTTTGGCTGCGGTTGAGACCAGCAGCGGCCAATTCTTCTTCGCTCATTTCTGTTCCGCCTTGTAAGCTGAATGCATAAGCCGAACCAAGAGCTAAGTGGTTTGAAGCATTTTCATCAAAAAGGGTGTTGAAGAAAATGATTCCGGATTGTGAGATTGGTGAAGGATCAGGAACAAGGGCCACTTCGCCTAAATGTTTTGCGCCTTCATCAATGGCTAATAATTTTGCTAAAACTTCTTCTCCTTGTTCTGCAGAGAAATCAACCACTTTCCCATCTTTAAAGGTGAACTTCATCCCAGAGATGATCGTTCCCGCATAGCTTAATGGTTTCGTACTTGAAATATAGCCATCGATGCGGCGGCTATCAGGAGCGGTAAAGACCTCTTCTGTTGGCATGTTTGCCATAAACTTTTCGCCACGGGCATTGAAGCTGCCGGCACCTTCCCATAAATGGTTCTTTGGCAAGCCGATAATAATGTCTGTGCCTGGGGCAGTATAATGCAACGCTGTGAATTGTTCTTCGTTGAGTTCATTGGCTTTTTCTTGCAACGTTTTATCATGATTCTTCCAAGCTGCCACAGGGTCTTCTTCATAGATGCGCGTTGTTTTGAAAATTTGATCCCAAAGCAAGTCTTGCGCTTCTTCTGGTGTTGCATCAGGGAAGACTTTTTGTGCCCAATCTTGACCAGCGGCTGCCACAACCGTCCAGCTCACTTTGTTGGCTTGGGTTGCTTTTCGCAAGTTAATCATGGCTTTCCCCGAGGCGGCTTGATAAGTCGCTACGCGGTCTGAATCTACACCTGCTAATGCATCGGGATTGGCTGAAACCACACTGATACGGCTCGCACCTTTTGCTACCCAATCGTCTGTTTGATCGATTTTGTATTGGGGAATCGTTTCCAAGCGATCGCTGTCGGCGTGGGCAAGAAATTCTTTTTGAACGACATCATCTGTCCATTGAACGATGACTTCTGCTGCCCCTAATGCATAGGCTTTTTTTGTCAAAAGGCGAGCCAAAGGTGCTTGATCAACAGAGATTTGGATGACGATCGTATGGCCTTTTTGAACATTGACGCCAACTTCTGTGATTAGTTGGGCATATTTCTCAAGATTTTGATTAAAATTTGGTAAAACCATTAAAATTCCTCCTAATTTTTCTAACTATAACTTTCTCTATGATAGCACTATCTTTTTTTGAAAACAAATGAAATCGAAGTCAAAAAAACAGATTTTTTCATGCTGAATTGGAAGCAAATAGGGACTAGGACAATCTTAAAAGTTGTTTTGCAATCTTAAAAAAACATGATACAATGAATAAAAGGTTTTTCTGAAAGCGATGTATAGCAGAATTAAGGAGATTAAAAAATTATGGCAAGAAAGAAAACAATTACTAGAGACCAGATTTTAAAAGCTGCCTATGAAGTTGTCGCAACCGAAGGATTCACACGTTTTACCGCACGTAATATTGCAGCGAAAATGAAGTGTTCAACCCAACCGATTTACTTAGAATTCAAAAACATGGATGACCTTAAAAGTGCCTTGATCAATCAAATTTATGATTATCTAGCAACAGAAGTATTTCCCATTGAGAGACGTGGGGACGTGATCGTCGATCTGACTTTGAATTACATTGGTTTTGCGAATAAAGAAAAACGCTTGTATCGCGCGCTTTACCTGGAAGAGTATGGCGGTGGCGATTCCATGCAAAAATTTTCTTTTGATTTATTCGTCAAATCTGTGAAAAAAGATCCGAAATATCAGGATTTAACAGAAGTCGAACTGAAATCATTGCATACGGGTGTATGGATCGTTGCCACTGGATTAGCCGCATTGATGTCTTCGGGAATTCTTCATCCGACAGAAGACCAAATTGCAAAATTGATGACCGAGACCGCAGAAAATATCATTCATCGAGAAACACCGATTGATATTTCATACAAGTCATTCGATCAATAATTAAATCATACGTAAAGAGAAAAAAGCATGTACCCAGCGTGGGATACATGCTTTTTTATGTATGCGCATTAAAGAGATGCAACGATTTTTTTCGCAAAGTCTTCTAAGTTTTGAATGTCTTCTTCTTCGGCAGCCAAATCAACTTTGACGCTTTCTGCTCCTTTGATAGCACCGGTCTTGGCAAAAGCTGCTTCAAAATCATCGACAGATTTGCAAAAATCATCGTAGAACGTGTCACCTGAACCGCAAACACCAAATGTTTTTCCACTCAGGTCTAATTCTTGCAAGTCTTCATAGAAATCAACGATCTCGTCTGGCAGTTCACCATCACCATAGGTATAAGTGGCTACAATGCAAATATCTGCCTCTTCGAATTCATCGGCATCTACTTGCGTACATTCATTGATATCTACCTCAATAGCCAGATTTTCAAGTGCTTCTGCAACGATATCAGCTATTTCTTCGGTGTTGCCTGTCATGCTTGCGTAAACGATTTTAGCTAAAGTCATAAATAAGTCCTCCGATCCTTTAACGGTCAACAGTAAAAACCCTCTCTGATTATAGCAAACCCAGTCAAGAATAACAATTCTTGAAAAAAGTCTTAGGTGAATCAGCAGACTTTGTAAAATTCTTGCTTTCTATGGTAAAATAAGAGGAATTTAAATAAGGGAGACGAGAAAATGATAACATTAAAATCTGCCAGAGAGATTGATCAAATGGCTGAGTCCGGCGCATTACTTGCGGACGTTCATAAACAACTTCGTACGTTTATTAAACCAGGGATCACTAGCTGGGATATCGAAGTATTTGTGAGAAATTATATTGAAAGCCATGGCGGAATCGCTGCACAGATCGGCTTTGAAGATTATAAATATGCGACTTGCTGCAGCATCAACAATGAGATTTGTCATGGGTTTCCCCGAAAAAAAGTATTAAAAAATGGTGATCTGATCAAAGTAGATATGTGTATTGATCTAAAAGGCGGAATCTCCGATTCTTGCTGGAGTTATGTCGTAGGTGAATCGACCCCAGAAATCGATCGTTTAATGGAAGTAACGAAAAAAGCAATGTATTTGGGAATCGAACAAGCACAAGTTGGGAATCGAATCGGTGATATTGGTCATGCGATCCAAACGTATGCGGAAGGTGAAGGCTATGGTGTTGTCCGTGATTTTGTCGGTCATGGCATTGGTCCAACGATCCACGAAGCACCAATGATTCCTCATTATGGCGAAGCAGGGAAAGGCCTACGCTTGAAAGAAGGGATGGTCATCACGATCGAGCCGATGATCAACACAGGAACTTGGAAAATGAAGATGGATCCAAATGGTTGGACAGCGTACACACTTGATGGTGGATTGAGTTGTCAATATGAGCATAGCTTAGCTATCACAAAAGATGGTCCACGGATCTTGACTTCTCAAGGAGAAGAAGGAACCTACTAGAAAAGAATGGATGGATGTCGGAGGAACCCCAAATGAAATGGATCGATAAGGCGAAAAGCAATCAAAAGCTTATGCGATTTATAGAAACGACACAAACGCGGATCACGGAATCTGAAATGGGAACGACCTCAGTTGTCGTAGCCTATTATTTATTACTATCCTTGTTTCCATTGCTGATCGCGATCGGAAACTTGCTGCCTTTTCTTTCAATCGCTCCTAGTAACGTGCTGCCCTATGTCCAAGAATTGATTCCTGGTCAAGTGTATGAATTTATCGGACCGGCCATTGAGAATCTGCTGACTTCTGGTTCCGGCGGCTTGTTGTCTATTTCGGCACTTGCAGCTCTTTGGTCAGCCAGCCAAAGCATCAATGCATTACAAATTGCCATGAACAAAGCGTTTGGTGTCGATCAGCGTTCGAACTTTATTGTTGTTCGTGCGGTCTCTTTTGTCATTATTCTCTTGTTTATGATTGCAATCGTAGGTGTGACGATGGTTATTGGTTTAGGGAAGATCATTTTAGACTTTCTACAACCAATCTTCCATATTCAAGATGATTTGATTGCTACCTTCCAAACTGTCAAATGGCCTTTGACGATCATTGCGTTGCTGTTTATCTTGATGTTAATCTACTGGTTGGTGCCTAATGCCAAAGTAAAACTTCGGTCAACGCTTCCTGGCGCAGTATTTGCTACTGCGGGCTGGATGCTGCTGTCGCAAGTGTTTGGCTTATATGCCCGCTTTTTTGCTGCTAGGATCAGCGGCTATCAAATCATCGGGAGTTTCATTGTGTTGATGATTTGGCTGAATCTGGCAGCAACGATCATTATTTTAGGCGGCATCATCAACGCAGTTGTAGAAGAATATTTATCGGGACAAGAGATCAAAGAACGAAAAGATCCCGTGGAACGTATCTCATCAAAACTTGAAGATACATTTTCCAATAAGGAGAAATAAATGAAAGTGAGAATGAGCGATGGAATTTGCATTTAAATTTATTGTACGTCTTTTCATCACGATGATCATATCTTTAGTGATAACTCCAGTTGTTAAATTTATTGCTCTAAGAATTGGTGCCGTTGATCAGCCCGGAGAAAGACGCATCAACGAAAAAGCGATGCCTACCGCTGGTGGTTTAGCTATTTTCCTATCCTTTTCGTTTGCTATCTTGTGGGAATTGAACGATATGATTCCGATAAACTTTGCTTGGCGCATTTTATTAGGGGCGCTAATTGTGATTATTGTTGGATTGATTGATGATATTCATGAACTATCGCCATTGCAAAAGATCTCTGGTTTGCTGATTGCAGCTTTGGAAATCTATTTTATTGCTGGTATAAGGATCAGTACAATTTCTATCCCCTATATAGGTACGATTGATCTAGGTTTGTTCGGAATGCCGATGACCATACTGTGGATTTTAGCAATTACGAATGCTGTCAATTTGATTGATGGTTTGGATGGATTAGCTAGTGGGGTATCTATTATTAGTTTGATTACCTTGGGCATTATCAGCTATTTTTTTCTTCCTGATACAGCGGTTTTTATATCTATGACAATCTTTACTTTAGTCGCTGCCATCGTGGGATTCTTTCCCTATAACTTTTATCCAGCAACGATTTTTCTGGGTGATACGGGTGCTTTATTCTTAGGGTTTATGATTTCCGTTCTCTCATTGCAAGGGTTGAAGAATGCGACGTTTATTACCGTGATCACGCCTATGCTGATTCTGGGCGTACCAATCACCGATACTGTCTATGCGATGATTCGACGGAAGTTCAACAAACAAAAAATTTCTTCTGCTGATAAAATGCATCTTCATCATCGCTTGCTTTCTTTAGGATTTACTCATCGGGGAGCAGTATTGACAATCTATGCGTTAGCAATGGTATTTTCTTTTATTGCACTGTTGATGAACTATGCCAGTAATACGGCAATTATTCTACTGATCATTAGTACCGCATTTGGGATTGAATTATTTATTGAATTGATTGGTTTGGTGGGAGAGAATCGCCAACCATTGATGTGCGCCTTGAAATTTCTAGGTAATCGGCGCTTTCGTCAGGAAGTTTTGACAAAGAGAACAGGCGACTCACTAGAAACAACCGAGGAGCCAATAAAGGAACCAACAGAATCAAAAAAACCTCAGCGGACCTCGCGCAGAAAACGACGGGCTAGGCATAAAAAATAATCTCGGTCCATCAGTAAAAGAACGATCCTCACATGACATGTTCAGTTGAAGCTGAAAGTCACGTGTGGGTCGTTTTTTTTGTATCTATCCCTAAAAGGATTGTTTGCGCAAATCGATTATTTCAACGTTACGATCGACAACGCCAGATTCTGTTTCTAACATAATCGATTGGAAACGCTCATTTAAATTAAGCTTTGGTTCTTGGTCGAAATAATTGGCTGTATAGTCTTTGATATAAATAGGTCCAACCGCAGATGAGAGAGTAATGGTGTAAGGTGCGGGAACCTCTTTGTCTGAGACCAGCAAGAAACGAAAACTTGTATCGAGAGAACAGATCCCTAATTTCGAATAAGGTCCGACACCGTCATCCAGATCCAGCAGAAAAGCACCCTCATTGCTATGATATCCTTCTAGTTTGTTGATGACTGCTTGTGACATTTTTAGTTCCATCATGTGTTCCTCCTTCTTTCTCTTCATTTTCATTCTAAGAGCATTTCCCTCAGAACAAAAGTAATCTGCTTTCAGCTTATTGACGTTTTGAGGCTAAAACGTCTATACTGAATGAGAAGTTATTTCAGTGAAGAAAGAAGGATGGTCAATGCCAAGTGTACAGCAACGAGAAACAGAAAAAATGGGAACAGTTTATGAAGTTGAAAATGATAGCGGTGTCAAACTTGTGACAAGCCCGGAAGGAGCACGCTTACTGGATTGGATCGTGCCGATTGATGGCGGCCGAGACTTAGTTGTTGGGTATGATACGATCGCAGGACACCAGAAAGCGCGTTATTATGGCGCAACGATTGGGCCAGTTGCCGGCAGAATTGCAGGAACCCGATTTACTATCGACGGGAAAGAGTATCAAACAGAAGATAATGATAATGGCAATACATTGCATGGCGGATTTAAGGGATTGGATACCGATACTTGGAAAGCTGAAACATTTGAAACAGAAACCGCAGCTGGCGTAATTTATCGGACAGAACGCAAAGACGGCGATAGTGGATTTCCGGGCAATGTTTCATACACAGTGACTTATACATTGGAAAATGATGATTCATTTACGATTACTTACGATGCCACAACCGATCAGCCTACACTATATAATCCCACGAATCATGGCTATTTCAATTTGACCGGTGACACTAGAAATCCAATCGATGATCACATGGTTCAAATCAATGCGGAATATGTGGCTGAAACGAATCCTGATGTCACAACAACAGGAAAAAAACAACCTGTTGCTGATACGAAGTTTGACTTTCGTGTAGCACGAAAAATGGGCACAACATTACTTGATGATCCATTCTTATTGGACCATACTCAGGACTGGGACTTGAAAGTGACGAGCCCTGATGAAAAAGTTTCCCTCACAGTTACAACGGATCGACCGGCTGTAGTCATCTATACCACACGAGATGGCGAAGAAGGAGCACCAATGAAAACCGGACCTTTTGCAAACCATGGCGGAATGGCTATTGAGACCCAAGGCGTTCCTGGAACAGAAAAATATCCTCAGTTTGGGGAGATCCTCTTACGTCCAGAAAAACCTTTCCATTCTGTGACTCGTTATCGTGTTTTTTATTAATCATAGATAATATATGACCTCTGTCAGTTGATCTCAAACACTGCAGAGGTTTTTTTTGACAATTTTCGATTACAGATGTAAACTTAAATCGTGAACAAGCAAGGAGGAAAAAATATGCAATCATCAAGTGCTCCTATAAAAATCAGTGATTCCGAATGGGAGATCATGCGAGTGATTTGGACATTAGGAAAATCCGATGCCCAAGAAGTCACGGCACTTCTTAGCGAATCCAAAGACTGGAAAACAGCAACCGTTAAAACATTACTAGGCCGTCTAGTGAAAAAAGGCGTATTGCGGACAGAAACCCAAGGAAAAAAATTTGTTTATTATCCTTTGGTTTCCGAGGATGCTACGATTCAAAGTGCCACAGAGAGTTTATTCTCTCATATCTGTGCAAAAAAAATCGGCCAAACATTGGCAGAAATGATTCGTGAATCGGAACTAACGAATGAAGATCTAACAATGTTGGAAGAGGCACTGGCGCAAAAAGAACCGGTAGCCGCTATTGCTTGCAACTGTATACCGGGACAATGTCAATGTACAATGAATGAAGGAGAATAAATCATGAAAAAAATCTATCACATTGAAGGAATGAGCTGCGACCACTGTGTTGCTCGGGTAGAAAAAGCATTGTCTGAAGTGCCAGGTGTCAAAAAAGCAAAGGTAAATTTAAAGAAAGCCAATGCTAAAGTCAAATATGACGAACAACTTGTTACAGATGATGACATCATCGCTAAAGTAACGGAGGTGGGGTACACAGCCACGGTTGAATAAGTCTCTCACCGCTGTTCTTGAAAGATATGGAATGAAAAAAGTTCATTTAATTGTTTGCGGAAAGACGGTAGGCAACTTCTGTCACCCCCCCCAACGCGTTCCAGTAGGGCGCAAAACTTTCCAGCAAAAAGGAGGAATTTGAGATGAGCCATAACGAAATGGACGGAGGACATTCGGAAATGGATCACAGTAAGATGGATCACAGTAAGATGGATCACAGTAAGATGGATCACAGTAAGATGGATCACAGTAAGATGGATCACAGTAAGAT
>NZ_JBDGBK010000012.1:0-51117 GCF_040910045.1 Enterococcus sp. RTP21361st1_A6_RTP21361_211029
AATTCGAAACGAAGTAGATAAAAAGCTGTTCCAAGCTCGAGTTACGAGTTTGGAACAGCTTTTGTCTACAGTCTGAAGCAGCACGTATTGCTGCTTTTTACTTTTTTTATTGGGCTTCTTTTCCTAATAACAGACTGCCAATAATGCCGCTTTTGTTCGGCAGCCCCCAAGCAACAATGTATTCTGTGACTGTCGGTGTTTCCATGTAACCAGCCATTTGCTCAGTAAACTGATCGTGGATTTTCGTCAAAAGATGCGGTTGGTTCATCACTCCGCCTCCTAATACAATTCGATCAGGGGCAACTGTCAAAGTGATATTCACAAGTGCTTGCCCAATATAAAAGGCTTGTAAATCCCAAATCTCATGATCTTTTGGCAAATGTTGTCCTTTGATACCTGTCCGTGCTTCCAGTGAGGGACCAGCTGCTAACCCTTCCAGACAATCTTTGTGATAGGGACAGGTGCCGACATAATCGTCCTGCGGATGCCGTTTCACAAAAGTGTGCCCAACTTCCGGATGACCTGCGCCTTGGAAGATTTCCTCATTGATTACGATTCCAGCTCCAATACCAGTGCCAATAGTTAGATACACGCAGCTGCGCATTCCTTGTGCTGCACCTTGTTTCAGTTCCCCAAAAGCCGCAGCATTGACATCTGTCGTCCAGGCAAAACGAGTGGCGGGATACCGTTTTTTCAAAGTCCCTAAAAAATCAAACTGCTGCCAGCCTTTTTTGGGTGTTGCTAAGATTTTGCCATACGTTTCTTGTTGAGGATCGATCCCAATCGGACCAAATGATCCTACCCCCATGGTGGCTAAGGTGTACTTATCAAAAAAAGCAAAAATAGCAGCCATCGTTTCCTCTGGTGTCGTCGTAGGTAGTGAGCACTCATCAATGATAGATCGTTCATCAGCGACCGCACAATTCATTTTTGTTCCACCGGCTTCAATTGCACCATAAAACATCTTTTTCACTCCTTCAAACCGATTGTTCGAATTTCATAAGCAGCCAGTGTTTCTCCAACTGATTGAGGCTGTTCTTCTTCCAACAAATTAAGCAGGCAACGATCTGTCTTTTCTTTCTTCGCGACAAAAGGTGTTGCTGTATCGGCAAGATTGTACCCTCTTAGAACGAGCAAGTCATCTTGGCGACGACGTTTAAGAGCCGTGATCGCCACTGTAGCGCCATTGGCTTCCACGAATTGTGACTGTTTTTCTAATAGACCTGAGTGGATGGCTGTTTGCCGGGCGATCCAAGGCACTTGAGCTGCTTGTGCTTGTCGATAGGTTTCGTAGCGTTCGTTGGCTTGAGCATGCAACTCAATCCCGTACTCAAACGTATGCTTACCGATACATTGCGCTTCTGGTGTTGGGAAATAGCCCCAATCGCCAAGTTCTCCTGTGCATCGTAACAATGTCAAACAAATTTTGTCTTCTACGATCTCGTATTCATTTAATCCAGTATTGGAAACTGTGACGCCGAAATCTTCCTCATGTAAATTAACAAATGCGTGTTGATGCTGCGGATTTGTCGGATTTTGCCAATGGCTAGAGACTTGATTCGGCCTTCTAACTGCTTCATAGATACTATCAGCTTCATGTTGATCCGTATGGATACCCGTAGGGAAAAGCGCCCGTAACCGGTGGTCTTTGCTTTGGTTGTTCACTGTCGTTTTAAAACTGATTCGTTTACTGTTGCAGTCCAAGCGAATTTCTGTTTCCAAGGTAAATGGCACTGTTTGTTGCGCCCTTTGTGCTTTACGGAAACGGAAATCGACGACTGCTTTTTGTTCTTCAAGTAATTGCTCATCAGCCGATACTGGAATTTGCATCATCTGCGTTACTTTAACGACGCCATAAAGAGCAGAATTTGCGATGACCTCAATTTGATGAGGAAAAGCTGTTGAGTAAATGGCGCGGTCCCCTTCAGGTTGTTTGAAAATATACTCATTGCCGATATCGCCAACATCTTCAAAAACCAATAAATCCGTCAATTCTTTCCCGGTTGCTTTTTCTTTGATGGTCAGACTGCCGTTTGAAGTGATCGTTGCTTGGACAAACGCGTTTTCTAAAACACGACCATCTGCTGAAACGATTTTTTCTGTCGTAGATGCTACTTGTGGCTTGTCAGCCTCAATCAGTGCAAAGGTCTGCCATGAAAATTCCGGCATTTGATCCACTTGGACTTGTACATTGACAAAACGCTTCATAAAAGGAATCCGAAAAGCGTCTTTCGGTAATTCATAGTCAAAAAGCACTTCTTCTTCGCTGATTTTTGCCGGTAAGATCTTTCCTTCAGAATCAATGATTTGGTAAGAACCTTTAGGCTGTTGCTGCAACTCTTGATATAACCGGCTAGGAAGCCCTTCTCGGAATGTTTTCCGGCTCAGTTCTACTTCCACTTCAACGATGCCCGAACGTGTCGTCCCTGAGGTATTAAAGACTACAAATGGTCGGCTTTCTTTTGGAAAAGCGGAAGTATCGATGACATTTAGCAACTGTGCTACTGCTTCATCAGCGACATATTTGCCGATTTCATTGGCTTTTTCAAACCGCGGCATCATCTCCCGATGCACTTCGTCCACCGAACAGCCACAAATACTGTCATGAGGATGATTTTGCATCAACAGTTTCCAAGCGTGGTCCAGCACATCGTGGGGATACTTCTTCGTTACCTCATACGCCATCGTTGCTAATGGTTCAGCCACATTTTCCAATTGACGTGAGACGCGCGTATTCCATTGTTTCAAATAAACCCGCGAGGAGGCCGTGTTGGCTAGCGTATACCAGCCGTCTGTCTCTTGACTTGTCAATTCGCCGCTCACGGTCCCAAGGTCTGCTGGCAAATCCGCTTGAACTGCTGCAAGGTATTCTGTGAACCCAGCATGCTTGAATTCATAATCAGGGAACAATTCATTCGCTAAGCGGATCGCTTCACTGATATTTTTTTGGACAGGCTGATGATCCACCCCATTCATCATCAAGTAATGATTTGTCGAACCAAATTTCTCAACATCTTGCAATTTTTGAGTCCAAAACTGGTGTGCTTCTTCCCGATCAACCGGAATCTCATTGCCATTGGAATACCAGTTGGCAAAAAGTAGACCAAAGATCTCACTGCCATCTGGACCTCGCCAATTCATTTCTGAGTATTGGGAGGTAAACTGATCATCCGGTAAAACTTCGTTATCAAACCCGATTGGCTTAACTCCTCGACCAAAAGCTGCACTGTGTAAGTTGGCTTGCTTCATCATTTGCGGTGTTTGGCCCATATTCCCGAATGTATCCGGGAAATAGCCCAGCATGACGGGTGTTCCCCATTTTTTGCTTTCAGCCATCCCAATCAACATGTTGCGGGTATTGGACTCTGAACTAATCAAAAAGTCATCTTGAAGAATATAAAAGGGACCAATTTGTAATTTTCCTTGATCGATTGCTCGTTTGACCGCTGCCCGCTTTTCCGGACGAACTTCCAAATAATCATCTAGGATAATGGTCTGACCATCTAAATGAAAACTGTGGAACTCAGGATCTTTCTCAAACAATTCCAATAGATCATCCATCAATTCAATCAAGCGCATATGGTGTTGCTCATAAGGCATATACCACTCACGATCCCAATGACTATGAGATACGATATAAATTTGTTTTTTCATTGTCTAACTCCTCTCGTTTTTGCCGGAGATGCTTATTTTTCTACTCGAATATCAAAGTAATCCATGACAAGCTCACAAAACATCATATTGGCCCATGAGAACCATTCCCGGGTATATTTCGTCGGATCATCCACATCGAATCCTTCATGCATCAAATGGGTGCCAGCATCGGTTGCAACTAATTGATTGAGGATTCGTTCTTTCTCCGCCTTATCTGGTGTCGTCATGCCTTCCATTGCCATCGCGATCGGCCACACATAGTTTTCTGGTGTATGAGAGCTTCCGATTCCCTTCGCATATTTTCCTTCATAGAAGTAAGGATTTTCGGAACTGAGCAACGTTTTGCGTGTGGCTAAATAGGTTTCATCTTGATCTGATCCGTAACCTAAATAAGGGGCGGCAACCAAATTCGGTACGTTGCTATCATCCATCACAGTGGCATTGCCTTGACCATCGACTTCATAGGCATAGATCGTTTGACCCGCTTGATTGGTGGTTTTGCCAAACGCATCGATCCCTGCTTGGATCTCTGATTGGAGCTGTTTTGCTTGAGTAACAATCGCTGGTTCATTCAAGATAGAACTAAAAATCTCAACAATGTAGCCTAAAACCACTACAGCAAACATATTCGAAGGAACCAGATAACCATAAGCACATGCATCGTCACTGGGACGAAATCCCGACCAGGTCATACCAGTTGGTACGACAGGCGCTCCTTTCCCGTCATTGATCAAGGTATCTTCTTTACGCCATGTTTCTCTCTCAAAGCGATAAGGAGATTCTTGATGATTTTGTTCCGTGGCAAAAACATGAAGGGCTTTTTTGATACCGCTCACAAAATCGTCATTAAACTGATCTGTTCTGCCAGTATTCTTATACAACAGGTACGCCAATTGAATGGGATAACACAAAGAATCGATCTCATATTTTCGTTCCCAGATCCAATCATTCATCTCTGTCAAATCGCTTTGATGCCCGGCGCCATTTGCTGCTTCATTAAAGGCATTGGCATAAGGGTCGATATTGATATAAAAAAATTGCTTCTTGACTAATCCGCTGATCATCGCTGCCAGCTCTTCATCTTCCTTGGCAATTACTAAATAAGGCCGTACCTGCGCGGTTGAGTCTCGCAACCACATCGCCGGAATGTCCCCTGTCAGTAGAAATGTTGTGCCATCTTCATGGCGTTTGACCGTTGTCAACAATGTGTTAGCAAAAGCAGCATTGAAGTTTTTTGCCCAATCCGCATGTTCACTTCCGCAACGTTCGGTTATTTCCTGCATAAAGTTTGCAACTGAATTTGGTATTTCTTGATAAGCCATTTGGTCACCATCCTAAATTTGATATATCATTTTACGAATTCAGTATAACGATGTTTCTCAGCATTGTCTAGTTCAATTTGACAAAACTCTATTTTCAATTTTGAACGAATATGCTATCCTGTGAATATGATATATCAAAAAAGGAGATCAACTCATGAAAGAACCATTATACAAAAAAATTTATCACGAATTGTATGAGCAGATTCAAAGCGGTGAGTTAGCTCCGGAAAGCCGTGTCCCTACTGAAAAGGAATTGTCAGAGAAATACCAAGTGAGTCGCATCACCTCCAAGCGAGCCTTAACTGAATTGGAACAAAATCAGCTGATCTATCGTATTCAAGGAAGTGGCAGTTTTGTTCGTAGACCAATCCAACCACAATCAAAGGGGAAAGTGCTGTTTATTTTACCCTTCGCGAATGACCTTTCCCTTGGCAATTTTACGGAAGGCATCTATCCAGTCATGCAGGAACAGGGATTCGAATTGATGCTGACACCTGTTGATTATCTGGAGCAAACCACGGCCGAAGCTTTGACAGAAGAATTTGACGGAATGATCTACTACGCTAACAACACGAATTCAAATTATGATCTGCTTTTCGAACTGGCTTCACAAGGGTTCCCTGTCGTCACACTTGATAAAGCACTGCATGAGTTCTCATTCCCAGCTGTTTTGGCAGACAACTTTGAAGGAGGACAGTTAGCGACTGAACATCTTTTGGCACAAGGTCATCAACGCATTGGCTATATTTTTGGTGAACGTCACCATCCACAGTCTGTCCGCCAACGTTATCTAGGCTATGTGGATCAATTAAAAAAGCAACAGTCGTCTTTTCGAACAAAACTTGATGATCCTCAGGCACTTTTGTCATCAGCTGTTAGTTATATTCAAGAGAATCAGTTGACTGGAGCTGTCTGCGAGAATGATCTTGTCGCCATCGAATTGATGCGCCAATTGAAACAAGTTGGGGTTCAGGTTCCAAAAGAGTTTGCTGTGATCGGCTTCGATGACATTCAAGCGGCTGCATTGGTGGATCCACCTCTCAGCACTGTAAAACAAAATTTTGCCGAGTTGGGTCGTTTGGCTGGTACAAAATTAGTACAGTTGATTCAGTCAACTGCTGCCGACTTATCTCCGCTCGCCAAAGAAGATGAGTGTGCAACAGCGAATCAGAAAGTCGCAGTCACTTTAGTTGTCAGAGATTCAACAATTGACCAAAAACAATGACATAAAGGAGCAAACAAAATGAAAGTAACAATGATCGATACGAGGCATGGGACAGATAATCAATACAGCTTTTCTCACGGCAACTGTCTCCCTTATACAGGGGTTCCGTTTGGCATGAACTATTTTGCCCCTCAAACAAGCGACCAACGTGGAAGTTGGTGGTTCCATCCTGAAGACCGTACGTTTCAAGGATTTCGACTGACCCATCAGCCAAGCCCTTGGATGGGCGATTTTAGTCACCTTACTTTTTTGCCTATTAATGGGAAGTTATCAGAAAATACACTATTTCATGCCCAAAGTTCCTATCGTCCAGAAGAAAGTGTCTTCAATCCAGCTTGTTTACAAGTGAAAAGCCAACGCTACCAACTCACTACAACATTGATCCCAAGCATGTACGGAGGCATTCTGGCTCTAGATGGTGCAGTGACTGATCCTGGCTTAGGAATCTCTTTGCCTGGGCGCTATCAGCTGCAGCAAGTCGACGAACAGACCGTCAAAGGACAGGTCATCAATTACTCTGGCTGTGAAGACAATGACTTTGCTTTTCACTTCATCTTGCGTTTTGAAACAGCTGTTCATGCGATTGAAGGGGAATTATCAGGAGAAAATGGCTTTGTGGTGATTCGTTTTGAAGAAAAAAATCAGCAAACGATCCGTTTGGGGACATCCTTTTTAAGTTCTCAGCAAGCCTTTCTGAATCTCAGCCGTGAGTTGGATCAAACAACAGCTGACTACTTGTCTAATGCGCAGCAATCATGGGAAAATTACTTGAATCGAATAGATATCAAGCACCACGATCCAAAACAAGTTTCAACTTTTTATCATAATTTTTATCGGTTGTTTTTATTCCCACAGACTTTTTATGAACGAGATCAATCTGGTCAAAAAATCCATTACGATACACTTGCCAAGACCATCAAACCAGGACCGCTTTATACAAACAATGGTTTCTGGGATACTTACAAAACAGTCTACCCACTCTTTTCTCTGATTGCGGTCGAGCAGCTAGAAGATATGTTGGAAGGATTTTTGAACAGCTTTAAAGAAAGCGGATTCTTGCCAAAATGGTTATCACCTGATGAGCGAGGGCTGATGCCAGGTACATTGATCGATGCTGTGATCGCTGATGCCTGCGTCAAAGGAATTCGACCTGACTTGATGCCAGAGTTCTTAACAGCTATGAAGAAAGCAGCCTCCATTCAGAGTCCAAATCCAAATTACGGCCGGCAAGGAACTGCCGATTACTTGAAATACGGCTATGTTCCTAGTGAGTACCATGAATCTGTCAATCATACCCTTGATTATTGTTACAGTGATTTTTGCATTGCCCAAGTGGCAAGTTCTCTGGCTGACCCTGAAGCAAGCTACTATCAGCAGCAAGCAAAAAACTATTTAGCGATCTTTGATTCAGAAACAGGCTTTATGCGAGCAAAAGACAAAGCCGGTGATTTTCGGACGGATTTTGATTCCTATCGTTGGGGTCGTGATTATGCAGAAGGGAGTGCGTGGCAAAGTAGCTTTGCTGTGTTCCATGATTTTGCTGGCCTGATCGCAGCTCATGGCGGCAAACAATCCTTTGAACAAAAACTGGTGGATTTGTGCAATCAAGCTCCCCATTATACTACCGAGGGCTACGGTTTTGAGATTCATGAAATGAGTGAAATGGCGGCTTTGGATTTTGGTCAGTTAGCTATCTCGAATCAGCCTAGTTTCCACTATCCTTATCTCTTTAGTTACATTGGCAAACCAGAAATGGCACAACCATTGATTAAACAATTGCTGACCCAATGTTTCGATGATTCTCCAAAAGGGTATCCTGGAGATGAGGACAATGGCAGCATGTCCGGTTGGTATGTTTTTAACGCATTAGGTTTCTATCCTGTCACTCCTGGTACCGGCGAATACGTTTTGGGGATGCCTTTGCTTGACGAAGCGACACTCTTTTTGTCGAATGGAAAAGAACTTAAAGTCCACAGCACGCCAAATCAGCCGCAGCAGCAATTTATCGACAATGTGACTCTAAATGGTAAACAACACTCTCGGTTGTTCTTTACTCATGATGAACTGATCGCTGGTTCGACGATCCGCTATACTCTAGGCATCGTTCCCCGCAGTAAGACTTGGTCAGCGGAAGCTTATCCTTATAGTCTGTCGCATAGTCAAGAGTCGAATGAAGACCATAATGAAAATCGGTAGGTACCTTTTTTAAAGAACGAGCAATACCGAAAGAAAAAAAGGTTGCGACATAAGGATCAACCAAACTAAACTATCTGAATGACAGTAATTGAATTGCGTGAGGTATTTCCCACTTATGGAGATACCCTGCTGACCGCCGGACAATTACAACAACCTTCAGATAGTCAGTTTGTTGAAGAACTTATGTTGCAGACCTTTTTTGCTGGTTGCTCTTTTGCAGCTATCAATCAATGAACCGATAGCCTAAATCGATTAGATCAATGATTAGATTCCTGTAACGCCAAAATCAGTTCAATGGTTCGCAGCACACCATTGTCATCATTGGAGCGGGTCACAAAAGCTGCAGCTTCCTTGATTTCCTCAAAAGCATTTTTCATTGCAAAGCTGTAGGTGCCAGCGGCCATTAATTCGCTGTCATTCAATCCATCCCCAAAGACCATCGTTTCTTGGGGACTCACTGCCAGCAAATTCTGTAATTGGGCTACTGTTGTCCCTTTATGGACACCTTGATTAGTGATATCGATCCACGCAGCTTCTGAAGCAACGATGTAGGCATCTGCTGCAAAAGAAGACAGCTGCTTGACGCTATCGAAACAACGTAACTTAGGATCATATACCGTCACTTTCACGAAGTCTTCTTGGATCTCACTATAACTGGTGACCGTTTTGACAACACGATAAGAACCTCGAACCCGGGCTGCCTTTTCTTCCGTTGTCGTTTCCTTGATATAAGCGGCTGTTGGGGTACAGGCAATGATCACATGGTCATCTGCTATTTTTTCTAATCGTTGGATCAAACGCTGCCCCAATGCATTTGGAAGTAAGGATTCAAACACATAGCCTCCTTGATGTTTGATTCGTGTGGCACTATCCCCTAATATCCAGATTTTCGCTGCTTGATCCCCAAACAGTTCTTCTACGCGCTCGCACTGCTTGCCAGTACAAGCGGCAAAGGCTATCCCTCTTTGTTCCATCATCTGGCTGACTTTATCAAAATAGGTTTGATCAAAGGCCCCCTGGCTATTTAAAAATGTTCCATCTAAATCTGTAATGATCAGTTTGATCATCTCATTCCACATCCTTCGCCGCGTCGCTGCCGCTCTATTTATTTAACTACCTTAATTAAATATACTTATTTAACTGAAAACCGTCAATCGCTTTAGGAACTTTCTTTACATTGCTGCGCTTCATCGCTATACTTAATAAACTAGGTTCACTAAAGGAGGCAATAACATGTCTGCCAATAAAAACTTGATTCGCCACCAGAATATTCAAGTCGTCTTAAAAGAATTGTTTCAAAAAGGGACCTCTTTTGCATCCGATCTGGTAAAAGAGACCGGCATCAGCATGGTGACGATCAATTCTTTATTAAAAGATCTTGTTTCAGAGGGAATGGTAACGAAAGGCAAGCTCGTTCAAAGAGAGATTGGGCGCCCAGCTATCGAATATTGCTTTAACTATAAGTACTCAAAATCATTGTTGCTCGCTTTGATAGAAGTAAATCGTCAATTGGAGTTGAGAAGCTACCACATCGATTTGAAAGGAACGATCTTAGCTGCGCAGCACCAAGCTTTTTCCGAGATCACACCGACAGCCTTTCAGAATCTTGTCCGACAATCTATCGAAGCTTTCGCTGATGTCGAACAGATCGCTGTGCTGTTGCCAGGAAAAATCAGTGAGGGTGTCGTGACTTCCAGCTGGTATGAAAAGTTTGATGGATGGGATCTTGACCAGTTATTCAAGGAGATTACGCCTATTCCTTGCTTTTATCAAAATGATGCCCATTTGCTGACCGTTGGCCATTGTATCGCCAAGCAGATTTCTCTCTCGGAAAACATCGTAGGTATTTATAATCCCGAAAACAGCATGCCAGGGATCACGTTGATCTTCAATGCTTCTCTGTTAGAAGGCCAAAATGCGCTTGCTGGAGAAGCAAAATACTTACCAGGCTTTATCGACAAAGGTGCTCCAAAAAGTACTCAAGAATTGGTGGCCCGCTTATCTGCTTTAGTGCCTTTTTATAATGCTGCTTTTGCTCCTGATTGCTTTGTTTTTGCCAGTACAGCAGCAATAGAAGAAGACTTGCTAGCGGCTATCACTCACGACCCTTTTATTACCAAACAGCCGAATCATCCTGTATATACCTTTGTTCACGACTTCGACCAAGCCATGATCTTGGGTATGCACTGGCTGCTTTTCCGCAATACCCCCTACGATCTATCTTGCTAAACCTTTCCGTTGGGCATTGGGAGTTGCGCCAAAAAAACGAACGAGTAGATCTCTCCTTTTTGCAGGCGAAAAGTTACGCCAAATCAGGGGATCACCGTTCGTTTTTTGTTTACGCAACAGTAATTTCGATCAAATTCCCTTCAGGATCTTGGATCACCGCTTCATAATAACCATCCCCTGTTGTGCGGGGACCGCTCAGCAGAGGAAAGCCATCTGAGACAAAACGTTGGGCATAAGCATCCACTTCCGCTTGGCTTTTCAGAGCCATCGCTAAGTGCGTGTAACCCAGTGTATCTGTTCCACCAGGGTGAAGGTGCTGCTTTGTCGTTAATTCGATACGACTGCCAGAATCAAAACGCAAAAAATAAGATTGAAACCCAGTCTTGGTGTTGTGATATTTTTCAGAACGTTGGGCACCAAAATACGTTTCATAAAATTCGGCCATTTTTTCTAGATCACGAACCCAAATGGCAATGTGTTCCACAAACATTGTATCCCTCTTTTCGCTTTTTTATGAAAAGAATCCATTTTACTTGTCCTTTAATCATGCACATCCAAATTCTTCTCTTATTCATTGTATCGAAGTTTCTTCTTTCCAGCAATTTTAGTCCTATCACAGAGCAATCCTCTTTCTTCTTATTTCCTCATATTTTAAGCCATTACTTGAATGGTTTTTCTGAAACCAGTCGCAATAGTTGCAGTTCCTCAAAAATTTCTCTAAAGTGAAAGAAAATAAGTCATCGATCAAAAAAGATTCTCCAGTTTGCGAAGGAGGAATGAAAATGAACATCGCAATCATCGGTGCTGGACCACGAGGACTGTCACTATGTGAAAGGTTGATTGCTCAAGCAAGTATCAATCAGCAGTCTCTATCTCTCACATTGATTGATCCCTATCCCCCTGGAGGCGCTATTTGGCAAACGAATCAACCGCAAAGTTTGCTACTCAATTCTGTGACCAGTCAAGTCACCCTTTTTACTGACGAAACGCTAGAAACTGGTGGCCCGATCAACCCCGGTCCCAGTCTTTACGAATGGGCAAAAAAAGACGGTAGGAATTTTGCTAAAAAAAATCAGCCCTCACTGGTATCAGAAATTGACAAGTTGGATCCTGACGGTCATTGTTCTCGCGCATTATACGGGCTGTATCAGAAATGGTTTTATCAGCAATTGATTGAAACATTGCCCCCATTCATCACATTCACGTATTTGCAGGAAAACGCCATTGGCCTAATACCGAAACAAACGCACTATTTACTAAAAACAGACAGGCACTCTCTTCAATCGGACCGAGTGATTCTAGCAGTTGGGCATCATCAAGTCTCGCTCACTGAAGAAGAAGATCGATTAAACGAATTCGCCCGCCAAAAAGGCTTTTTGTATTCTCCGCCTCAGAATGCAGCGGATGTCGATTTTAATAAAGTTAAAGGCGGAGAACACGTTATTCTCCGAGGTCTAGGATTGGCGTTCTTTGATTATGTCACCCGTTTGACCACTGATCGCGGCGGTGTCTTTATTGGTTCTGATCGCCTTCGCTACATTCCTTCTGGCAATGAACCAACAATCATTGCCGGATCAGGAAGAGGTTTGCCATACCACGCACGAGGAGCCAATCAGAAGCATCCAACAGAACAGATTCTGCCTCGCTTCTTGACAACGGAACGACTCCGCTCTTGGCAAGCGAAAGGGCAAGATCAGTCCACTGAGTTTTTCTTTTATTTGCAGAAAGAAATGGAACTTGTTTATTATCAACGCTGGCTGTCTCAAGAGTCTGAAGATGATCAAGCGGCTTTTACTGAACAATTTGTCCGCCAAAATGGCGCCGCCGATGTTTTGACAGACTTCCAAATTCCTCGCCAAAATTGGTTGGACTGGCGCTATATCTTCGATCCTTACAAAAGAAAAGAGAGCCAATCGATTCGCGACTTTCTGTTGACCTATCTTACTTGGGATGTTACAGAAGCGGCCAAAGGAAATTTAACAAGTCCGATCAGTAGTATGTTTGAATTGTTAAAAGATTTGCGTGATCCGGTTCGCTTTATGCTTGATCAGCAATTGTTTTCGCCAAAAGCATTAAAAGAAAAATTCTGGCAGTCTTTCGTTCCATTGAACGCCTTTTTATCGATTGGCCCCCCACTTCAGCGCATTCGTGAATTGATCGCACTGATCGAAGCGGATATCGTCACGATTCTTGGTCCAAAGATGATCGTTGAAGGAAGCGGCACCTTTGTGGCTTATTCAGCCAGCTATCCCCAACAACGATACGCCGCTAAGCAGGTATTGGAAGCTCGGATTCAATCGACGGATATTCGTCGTACCGCTAATCCATTGTTAAGACAATTACTAGCTGATGGCATTGCCAGTCCTCATAAGTTATACATTCCTAAGGAGGCTCCGTTTTACACAGGTGCCATTGCGCTTGATCCGGCCACAAGCCAGTTGCTTGATCCAAATGATCAGATTCAAGAAGGACTTTACTGTTTTGGTATCCCAACAGAAGGCATTCACTGGCTAACCGCCGCCACAGCACAACCGGGAACCAATGCTTTTAATTTACGACAAGCAGATCAGATTGCTGCCCATTGCTTGACTAGTTCTCTTCTTGGGGATAGGCGCTGCCTTCAATAAATTGCGATTGCAAATAAAAACCGATACAATAAAAGAAAAGGCTCAAGGAGGTTGAAAAATGGCAGATGAACTACAAAAGATCGATGCGTTGATCAATGAAGTCGAGAAAGTGATTTTAGGAAAACGTGATGTGATCCAATTAACTGTGGCGGCATTATTGGCAGGTGGTCACGTTTTGTTTGAAGATATTCCCGGAGTAGGGAAAACGATGCTAGTCAAATCATTGGCAAAAGCCATCCAAAGCGACTATAAGCGTGTTCAGTTTACCCCAGATCTTTTGCCCAATGATATCTTAGGTGTATCGATCTTCAATTCAGAAAACCAGCAATTTGAATTTCGACCGGGACCTATCTTTACTTCTGTGTTATTAGCAGATGAAATCAATCGCACAACACCTCGTACACAAGCAGCATTATTGGAAGCAATGTCTGAGAATCACGTGACCATCGATAATCAAACCTACGCGCTAAGCCCTCACTTCTTTGTGTTGGCGACTCAAAACCCAATCGAATATGAAGGAACCTATCCTTTGCCGGAAGCACAACTGGATCGTTTTTTGTTTCGATTACACATTGGCTACCCTGCTTTTCAAGATGAGCTTGCTTTACTGATTGGACAACGCCAGCAATCCCTCAATCAAATTCAGACAATATTGACCTCGCAGGAAGTTACCGCATTGAAACAAATGGTCGATCAAGTTTTCGTGGACAATCAAGTTGCTCGCTATGCGCTGCAGCTGGTCCAAGCTAGCCGCAACCATAATGCCATTGATTTAGGCATCAGCCCTCGTGGCGGCATTGCCTTTTTGAAAGGGGCAAAAGCATTGGCTTTGACCGAAGGAAGAACCTATGTGACACCGCAAGACTTGCAACGAATTTTGCCAGCCGTTTTTGGTCATCGCTTATTATTAAAAGGCGGGATTACTGCCAGCCAGGAAAGTCTCTCTGAGATCATGAAGCAAATGATCCAACGCGTTCCTGTACCAGTGAGGCGCTGATGATGAGCAAACAGCGGTTATTGGGAAAATATCTGGTATTTTTTGTTACTTATTTTCTTTTACTAAGCTATTGTATCGTTTTCAATAATGAAGCAGGTTGGAGTCTCCTCTTTTTTGTTACTTTATTGGTACTAGCAGACTTGTTATTCATTCTGCCTTCCCTTAATAAAATCCAAGTGACTCTTGAAGAATCGATCCAAACACAAATAAACAAAGAAACGCCTTTGCCGCTGCAAGTTTTCAAGTATCGGCCAACGCTGTTGCCAATCCCAAAGCTGTCTTTGCTCTTTCAAAATCAGGAACAGACGCTCACTTTTTATCGGGGCGAATCCATCCGCTTAGAGGTGCTGTGGCTTCCTACCGCTCGAGGAGCATATAATGGACTGCCATTGACCCTCACAAGTCAGGAACTTTGGGGATTCTTCAGAAAAAGGCGGCAAATGAAAATCCAACAAGAAATCCTCATTTTGCCAGAATATCGACCCGAGGTCCTATCCTTGATGACACTTTTTGAAAAAAAGCCGCGAAAATATACTTACGGGGAATCAAATTTCACCATTCGAAACTACCGTAACTATCAGCAAGGGGATTCATTAAAGCATATTGACTGGAAGCTCTCCAGTAAACAGCAAGAACTGATTTATCGAGAACACGAAACGGAAAAACAACAGGAGTTGACTTTGTTGTTTTGGGGTGAATCTCACCCTGCTTTTGAAGACACATTGGCGATCTTCTTTTCGCTCCAAAATCTCTTGCTTAAAAAGATGCCTTTTCAGCAACTATTGATCGGCGAGGACCTGGATTCTCCTTATCAAATCCATGCTGGAGCTTTCGCAGCGATTCAGCCATTTATCACAGTCCCAGAACCATTGCCCAAAATCTCAGGGCGTCAGGTGATTATCATCACACCGGCTGTCTCGCAATCCTTAGAAGACTATCTGGAATCCTTGACGCCAAGCAACATGCTGCAAGTTTATACGTATCATGACCTGATCCAACGACTGTCGAACAAAGAGGTGTCTGAATGAATCCTTTGATCAAAAAAGCCATAATCGGAGCTCTGACTTACATTGCGATCATTTTGACGGTGCTGCCGTTTTTAGCAGTCTACCACTTGGGGCACCAAACTACGTTGCTTCTGTACGCCTTTCTGATTTGCTTTGTGAGTATTTTAAGTCCTCGTCTTCGCTACAGTCTGCCTTTTTACATCGTAGGTTGGTTTGTCACTCTTTACCGCTTTTTTCCTTATGGTGAAGGATTTTCCTTCACTTGGTTCCAAAGATATTTTTATGATTTGCAAACAGCTCTCAGCGAGATTCTGGCTGGCAAAGTCGGTTATATCACTGAACTTGTTGCAGTGACCATTATCGTCACCGGCATTCTTCTGTTTGCTGTGTTCTCGATCTACATCCAGCATTTTTATATTGTCTACGGTGCAATGTGTCTCTATCTGCTGACTGTCGTGATTTTTAATGATTTCAATCTAACGTGGCATTTGTTGGGGGTGTGTTTTTGCGGAGTTCTTTGCAGCCTGATCAAAACCCAACAGCTGAAAACAGTACGAGAATGGTCGTTCTGGCTGGGGCTCACCCTGCTATGTTCGTTGCTGTTGGTTGGAGCAACACTGCTGCCAAGAACCGCGATTCGCGATCGCTTGGTAGCAGCTACCACTGGTATACGCACACAAGCGAATCAACGCGGCTTTTATCAGTTTATCGAAGAACATGGTGCACCTAGCGGGTCCCGTACAGGCTTTAGCGAAAATGATCGGCAATTAGGCGGTCCCTTATTAGACGATGATACCGTGTTATTTACAGCCCAACAAGATACCCGCCATTATTGGCGAGTAGAAAGCAAAGATTTTTATTCTGGCAAGGGTTGGATCAACACGATACGGGAAGAAGATCTGCGAACAGTGCCTGATTCCCTGCGGATTGCAGATGATAATTATCAACAAGATTATCTTAAAGAAGAAACAGTCCAGCTTTATTTGCAGAATCAGGGAGATTATTTGCCATTACCTTATGGAAGCAATCACCTCACTATTGAAGAAGGAGCCTCTGGTTTTATTGTGGATGATGCGGTTCAACGAGTCGATCTAATGGAGCCGCAACAACAGATTGAAGTTTCACTGGCTTGGCAGCCAGCGGACTATGCCGCTGAAACATTGCAATCCTTGCCGCTGCAACAAGCCAGATACTCCTGTTGACTATACACAATTACCTGAGAACCTTCCTGCACGGATTCGGCAGCTTGCGCGCTCAATCACAGAAGATCAAAGTACCATCTTCGAACAAGTCACAGCCATTGAAAATCACTTGAAAAATTCAATTGAATTCCGTTATTCAAAAACGGATGCCGTCTATCCAGCAGAAGAACAAGACTATGTCGATCAATTTTTGTTTGAATCAAAAGTTGGCTATTGTGATAATTTCTCGACTGCGATGGTGGTATTATTACGAACGCTCGATATTCCGGCGCGCTGGGTCAAGGGTTTTTCGCCAGGAGATGCTCAAACTGAAAATGGCCTGACAACATTTACCGTGAGAAACCGCAACGCGCATTCGTGGGCGGAAGTCTATTTTGCCGGTTTTGGCTGGGTACCGTTTGAGCCGACGCCGAACTTTCAAAATCCTGATCGTCCCGAATTGCAAACAACAACTGTCTCTTCTGAAGTATTACCTGAAACGAGCAGTTCTAGTCGCGAGTCTTCTACCAGCAGCAGTAGTGAGACCAGCAGTTCCACAACAACGACGACAACTGTTGCGCCAGCAGAAGAACACCTTTTCTCACCTGAAACATGGCAATGGATCCGTTCTTTTCTGCAAGGTATCGCATGCTTGGTTTTCTTGGGATTACTGTATCTTTTGCGCCGCTACTTTTTCCGAATTCGCATCTGGTTGATTGCTCGCTTTCGTTCCGAACCATTACCAACCGCCTATCCTGTCTTGATGAAACAAGCAGCAAAAGTTCTTTTCCATGCTGATTCGGAACCTCTTAGTGAGTACGCCAGCCGATTGGAAGCTGTTTATCCTATTTTCCACGGGAGTTTTATCCAACTGACGGCAACCTATGCAGATTATCTTTACGGTGGGAAACCAATAGACGGCCAACAACAGCTGATTCTTCATGTCGCCCAGCAAATCAGTCAATTAAAGAAAATCAATCAAGTCCATTAAATGAAAGCAAGAAAAAGAACCGAAGACGCAGTGCTGCATGCTGCGCCTTCGGTTCTTATTTTGTTCATCTGATTAGCGAAAACACTCCCGCAAGTATCATGAGTTCGTGTTGTTCCCTCGAGATTGTACCGCTAAAATAATCAGTTTTGTGATTTCCATCATCAAGACAGCACCAGCTGCCATAGCTATGCTTAAGCCAACATGGTTCATTGTAAAGGTTTCTGGAATCGCAAAGACTTCCCGAATTCCAGGTAGCAATGTCACACTATAAAGCAGACCACAAACCACGATCGCCAGCCAAACCATTTTATTCGCAAACAATCCAGCTTGCCAAGCAGTCTCTGTATTGGAACGAGCAGGCAATGTTTGTAATGTACGGCTCCAGATCAAAGTTGAGAATGCCATTGCAACACCTAACTCCGGCGATTGATTCATCCCGATCCATTGCGCTATAATCACCACTGCCGCAATCAAGATCCCACGATAAGTAACTGAGATCAGCGTTTTACCAGAAAAGATGCCAGCATCAGGATTTCTAGGTTCTCTTTGCATGATAGTTGGTTCCGCTTTTTCCATCCCTAAAGCGATAGCAGGAAGCGAATCATTCACTAAGTTGATAAACAGCAATTGCAAGGCTGTAAATGGATTGTCCCAGCCCATTACTAAAGCAAACACAATGGCGATAATCGCGCCGAGGTTACCAGCAAAAAGATAAGAAATCGCCTTTTTGATATTATCAAACACATTGCGGCCAACTTCTACCGCTCGAATAATTGAAGCAAAGTTGTCATCTGTCAAGACCATTGCTGCTGCATCTTTTGCAACGTCCGTTCCTGTCCCCATCGCAATCCCGATATCCGCTTGCTTCAATGCTGGTGCATCATTTACGCCATCACCGGTCATAGCAGAGATTTTCCCTTTACCTTGCCATGCTCGCACAATGCGGATTTTATTCTCAGGAGAGACGCGGGCGTAGACAGTGATTTTCTCCAATTGATTCGTCAGTTCTTCTTCCGACAGTGCATCAAGCTCTGTACCAGTCAATGCTAAGTCACCTTCTTGCGCAATCCCGATCTCCTGAGCAATGGCCACAGCCGTCGTTTTGTGGTCACCAGTGATCATCACTGTTTTGATGCCAGCCGATTTCGCGTCTGCCACGGCTTGCTTGACTTCCTTCCGAGGGGGATCAATCATCGCCATCAAACCAACAAAGATCAACTCTTCTTCGAGACCTAAATGCAGTTCTTCGTCTTCAGACACTGTCAGCGGACGATAAGCAAAAGCCAAAACCCGCAGCGCTCGTTTAGAGAATTCTTCATTTTGATGCTGCAACTGATGTTTGATTTCCTCAGTCAGTGGAACGATTTCGTCATTGATAAGAACCTTTGTACTTCTTCCGATCACAATATCCGGTCCCCCTTTTGTCAAAAGGAGTTGTTCCGAATCAATGGTATGCAATGTGGACATCAATTTCCGATCGGAATCAAAAGGCAATTCTTGTAATCGCGGGTATTGTTGACGAATCTCACGATACGGTTGATTCAATTTTTCTGTATAATCAAGAAAGGCAATCTCTGTGGGATCTCCTAGTTTAGCTCCTTCGGGACTGATTGCCGCATCATTTGCAAGCACACTGATCTCGATCAAGCGACGTTCAGGCACTGTCCATTCAGCAGGATTCTCAGAAAATTCACCCGTCTGTCCATTTGGCAAATAAAAATCAACGACCGTCATTTTATTTTGGGTCAATGTTCCTGTTTTATCTGTACAAACGATACTAGTAGAACCTAGTGTTTCAACTGCCGGCAACTTACGAATGATCGCATGTTGACGAGCCATTTGTTTGGTACCGATCGATAAAACAATCGTAACGATCGATTGGAGTGCTTCAGGAATAGCAGCCACCGCAACAGCGACTGCAAACATAAAAGCGTTGACTAGATCGGCGGTCATATCGCCAGACCCATCACCTAAAAATAGCCGAGCAACTTGGACACCTAAAATAATCAAGGAAAGAACGAGGATCGCCAAGCTCAATTTTTTGCTGAAGCGATCCAGCCCGCGTTGTAATGGCGTCTTGTGTTCCACTGTGTTTTCTAATAAACCAGCGACTTGCCCGATTTCTGTCACATTTCCTGTGGCAGTCACAATGAAACGTCCACGGCCGTAAGTCACGATCGTTCCACTAAAGACCATGTTATCGCGGTCTCCAATAGGCGCTGTGCGGTCAATAACCCCAAGTTCTTTTTCAGCAGGTGTCGATTCACCGGTCAGCATTCCTTCATCGACTTTCAATGCCCCTTCTTCAATCAGACGGCCATCAGCAGGTACATAGTCCCCTGCTTCTAGAATAACGATATCACCCACTACCAATTCTTTTGCCGGTACCGTTTGTTCCTTTCCATCTCGGATGACATTTGCATTGGGTGCCGAGAGGCTTTTCAATGCATCTAACGATCCTTCTGCTTTTTTCGTTTGGATGACACTAACAACCGAATTCAGTAGCAAAACAGCAAAAATGACAATCGATTCAACATGGGCGCCCATGATCATCTGAACGATAGCCACGATCAGCAAAACGATCACCATCGCATCTTTGAAGGTTTCTAAAAAGAGTATCAAACTTGATTTTTTGGGAGCTTCTTTCAGCTGATTCAAGCCATTTTCTAAGCGCTTTGCCGCTTCTTGCTGGGACAATCCAGATGGACTGCTGTTTACCTCGTTCATAACCTCTGTGATTTCTTTTTGATACATTTCTTTTGCCAATGATTTCTCTCCTTCATAGTTGCTATCCCTTGCATGAGTCCTTTTTTAGAAAAAAAGAGACCTAAGACAAGTGGATGCTTGTCTTAGGTCTCACCATTTCATATAATACCAGAAAACTGTCGCCAGTTTACTTACTGTTGATATTATCGCAGCCGAAGCCACTGGTTACTCCCCTAAGGGTTTATCAGAATGTAGAATCATCATAACGAAATTTTTTGAAGATAGCAACCTTTATGCACAAATTTGTCTTTTCTCAGATATATTTTTTTGAAAAAAGCTTCTTTTTTCTGTTACACTAATCTACAGCGTAACAAGCGTGACAGAGGAGGAACAATAATGGAAACCATTGATTTTTTTACAAGTCACACATCGGTTAGAGACTTCCAAAAAAAGTCTTTATCAGCAGAAATGAAGCAACAACTTGTCAAAGTAGCACAAAGCGGTTCAAGTTCAAATTTCGTTCAAGCCTATTCAATCATCGAGATCAAAGATCCTAAAAGATTAGCAGAAATCGAGAAAATCGCCGGTGCTCCCCACTATATCACACAGACGGGTGTCTTTTATCTGTTCGTAGCAGATTTATATAAACACCATCAATTGTTGCAACAAGCAAATTTGCCTAGTGATGGGTTGTCGAATATGGAAGCCCTTCTAGTTGCTGTGGTAGATACCACGATTGCTGCTCAAAATATGGCAGCCTTTGCAGAAACCCAAGGTCTGGGAATCTGTTACATTGGCGGAATCCGGAATGACTTGTTCCGTATCACTGAACTCACGGAGCTGCCCCCGTATACACTGCCATTGTTTGGGTTGACTATCGGTTATCCCGCAACGAAAAATGAGCCGAAAGTTCGCTTACCGCAATCCGCTGTGTTAAGTGTCGACCACTATCAGCCCCTGACCGAAGACCTCGTTGCTCGCTACAATGAAACTACCGCGGACTACTATGCCCATCGGAGAAGCAATCAACAAAAAACGGATTGGCAAACCAAAATGACTGGCTTTTTCCAAGAACCTCGCCGTCCGGACGTAGAAAAATTTTTGAAAAGGCAAGGCTTTTTGACACAGTAAGTACGAAAACAAGCAGCTGCTCCTTGTTACCGGTCGCTAGACTGTCTCCATCAAAAAAACACCTCATGAAGAAGTTCTTCATGAGGTGTTTCGAGTTGTTTTATTTTGCCAAACGGTAGATAGCAAAACTATATAAACGTTAATAAATCAACGATTAAACCCAAAAATATTATTTTATCACACCAAAATCACACTAAATTTCCTGGACAAAATGCTTTTCATTGTTATGGATTGAAACAAACTATTTTTACCTTTACATCAATTGTGAATATTTAATAAAATAAAAGAAAAAATGAATTGAGGGATAAAAGTGAAAAAAATTAGTCGCTGGATTATTACTTTCAGTTTTATTTCTGAGCGCTTGTACTAACTCCGACTCAGCAGAAGAATCTAGAAATTACAGTGAGACAAATTCAATAGTGAAAAAAACTGACAATGAGGAACGATCCGAGGCTTCAATAATTGCAGAGAATGTTCTGAAAAAACACTATAAGATAGATAATTTGGAAGTTAATTTTATTAATGATACATTTAAAGTGTACCGTATGCCGTATGATAAAAACTCCGATACTGGTAAAGAGTACAAAAATGTTTATAGTGCAATCGGTAATTTTACTTATCAAGACAAAATTTATGATTTTGATATGCTCTATTCACTCACAGACAAAGATAGTTATGAAGTTTTGTATTTCTATCCCCTTTAGATGATTCTAAAAATACTATTAATAGACCACTAGAAAGTGATAAATAAAAACTCTTACTCTAACTGAGCAAGAGTTTTTATGTACCTTGTAGGATTCGAACCTACGACCGGACGGTTATGAGCCGTCTGCTCTGACCAACTGAGCTAAAGGTACGAAACAACCCACTCAGAAGAGTGGGCTTCCCTGAAAGGAGATTAATGAAAAAATCTCAGCTGAGTATATTTTAAAACGTGAAATTATATTTTTCAATATCAGTTTTTTTAAAATATACGTTTTTTTATAGCTTTTAAAGAAACAATAATACCCACTCGTAGAGTGGGTAAACAGAGAGTTAATCAGAAAGGACTGGTACATAAATTTTAACTCGCACGTTTTATTCTTTCAATACATATTCGTATTAAAAATAACATGTTTTTTATTACATGTATTGTTCTACGTGTTCAATCTCTTTTTGGAGTTCTTTCTCATCATACTTTTCATACTTACCTGCTTCGTGCGCAATCTTTTTGATCTCATGCATTGCTTTTTTCTCTACAATCCATTTCTTCATACTATGTTTCTTCGCATCATCATTTAGAGAATCTAGTTCCTCTAAATCGCGGTCTAACTTGTTCAATACTTCTCCAATTTTGACCAATGCTTTTGCTTCTTTTTCTTCATAGTTTGACATAATTGACACACTCCTTAAGTATTTGGTAACTAAAGTGTACTCCCGATGCTTTTTATTTGCAAATGAAATACTAGCACTTGTGAGGGTTTTCTTATGATGATTTTTACTGTATTTATGTCATGTTAGATAAATAAAAATGCCCACTCAGAAGTAGGATGGGGTGGAATTATTTTCTAGAAAGATTTACAAATATATTTTTTTGTATAACTTGCGTATTTTAATTTACTATTAGTCATATGATATATATAATAAAGGTGTGGAACACTTGTGAAACAAAGGAGGAATTGAAATGTCAAAAGTTATGGATGTTGCAAGCTTTCTTTTGCTGTCTTACAAACAAATTTACGGACATGACTTTGGCGATAGTGAATTAAAATTACAAAAATTAATGTATCTCGTTCAAAGACAACATTTAGCACTACAAAACGAGCCCCTTTTTGAAGAAAGTTTTAAAGGATGGATTTTAGGTCCTGTGCTTCCGGAGTTACGAAAATGTTTTCAACATAATACCATTCCAAATGAAATTCAGGGCGAATTGACAGTTGAGGAAAAATTCATTATCGAAAGTGTAATCTACGAATTCGGCAATATGACTGCTCGATCATTGGTAGATTTAACGCATGAGGAAACCTCTTGGAAAAATTCGAGGCAAGGTCTAGACGAAAATGAAAATGGCAATGTTGATATATCTATTGATGATATAAAGTTTGATGCAGCTAACATTAGAGTATACGATTATAACTATGATATGTATTTAGATGAATTTGATGAAATTCCTCACGAAAGGATTTTAACATAGGTGCGACGTCACGAAATTCCAGTAGGGACTATTTGTGCAAGCATGTTAAATATAGGCAATAAAAGTTGTATTAGACCTATTTTAGTTATAGGGAAAGAAGATATAGATGGTAAATGTGACTATACTTGTTTACCTATTTCAAGAGTAACTTGTTCAAATCGAATCAATCCAAATTACGATGTCGAAATAACTACTCATAACCATCCTAGACTAAACATGCAATATCCTAAACAATACATCAGAACTCACAAAGTGATGACATTGAATAGTTCAACTATGTACTGTAGTGCACCAGTTCATTTAGATTTAGAATATCCAGATACCTATAATCGTGTAATTGATTGCTATTTAACTTTTATCAATACTCTATTTTAAAATTATGTACAAGCCCGCCGAAGCGGGCTATTTGTTTATAAAAAATACCCACTCCAAAGAGTGGGCTTCCTTGAAAGGAGATTAATGAAAAAATTGTTTATTGGGTAATTAGATTTTAAAATACAAAATGAATTTTTTCAATATCGATCTTATCAAAAATCAGCGTTTTCAGTAAAATCAACAAGTAGTCTTTAGGCGATGAAAAATTATTGATTATTTTTTTTACCGATGATATTCTTAATACAATAGAAAGGGGAGAAATAATATGGCCAATACATCTATCAAATGTACAGAAATGGTTTTTACTGACTCTAAAAGCTATAACCGATTTATGGATAGTATTTTTGGCAAAGATAAACAATTTACAAATGAAAATGCAAAAAAAACAGCAAAAAGAGTGAATGCTATTAAAACACTCAATATCGATGGAAAATCTTACAAAATCTAAGAGGTTACTAAAATCATATGTTTATTGATAATGAAGTACAAATTAAGAAGCTTTCAAACATTGATGATGAAGAAAAAGCCTTAGTACAGGCTTTTTCTTGTGGAAAACCTCATATTGATGATTACTTGAAAAATGATGCTCTAGAAGATTTACTATTTGGCATTACAAAAACTTTTCTATTTTTTATGGAAATTAAAGGTAACAAACAATTAGTGGGGTATTTCACCTTAACAACTGATAGAGTTCTGGTTACTAATAAGTCAAACATACATAAAAATTTAAAAAAATGGGATAATCCTGTAAAACGACAGTCTATACCAGGGATTCAAATTCATCATTTTGCTGTAAAAAAAGAATTGCAAAAACAGAATTATGGTATCAATTTAATGTTTTATATTTTTTCGTTTATAAAATATACAATTTTGCCTCATGTTGGCTCATGCTTAATCACAGTTCAAAGTGAAAAAGATGTCCAGAATTTCTATAAAAAAATAGGATTTGAAAAAACTGGTGAAACTAGAGATTGTAACATTAGTATGGCCTACACAACTAATCAGCTTTTTATCGAAGATTAAAAGATATTCCCTTGAATATCTTTTTTTATTATGTACAAGCCCGCCGAAGCGGGCTATTTGTTTATAAAAAATACCCACTCCGAAGAGTGGGCGATTTTGAAAGAAGAATAAATGAACACTTTTTAGATACTCATATTTTAAACCACAAAATAAGTTTTTTCAATAGAAACTGGAATCGTTTTCTATAATTTTTATTGAAAGGGAATTCATAAAATCAAATCCTAGGTGTATACTAATAAAAAAATATTTTAAAAGGAGTGATAAAATGTTACGATCAAAAAAAGTATTGTTGTTATTTGTTGCCGCATGTTTATTTTTAGGAAGTCTCATTATTCTTTTTCCCGCTAGCGCTGAAGAAACAAAAACTGATTTATCAGAAGGTACAAGCATCTCATCTGTTGTTGAGTCACCAACCCCACAAGACAATATACAAAAGCTATACGAACAAGGAATTGCTTTGGGAAAAATCAGTAGAGAAAACTATCAGTTTGAAGCGTTTAAGGAAAACTATCTGTTGAATAAAGAGACTTATGAAGAAATGAAAGATCTATTTCCTAATTATTCTTCCTATGATAATTGGTTTGCGGAAATCTTAAATTACGCAGCTTTTCCTGATGGTGAAGGACACTCTCCTAGTGAAAAAAAAGCAATGTTTGAAGAACGCGCTTCAAAGCGAGAAAATGCGGATCGATTTAAGCGTGATCTTCGTAAGGGAGATATTATTGTTGTCAGTGGCGGTATGGGGCATGCCGCAATCGCCACTAGTGATAACTATATTTTGGAAATGACTGGGGGAAAAGTAATAGATAAATGGCCGACTGGTGTCATGAAAAATAATAATCATCAATATTCAAAGCATAATTGGCTGTGGGGAAAAAAGGATCAAGAAGGTGTGAGTCCTAACAAAAATATAGATAAGTGGATACAAATCTGGCGTATTCCTAATAAAGGGATGGCTAATCAGTGTGCAACTTATGCCGATAAAACATTTTGGAACTCATCTGGTGGATACAAAAAGAATCGTTACTATGACTATTTCATTGGACCTAACACGCTATCTTTGAATCCAACTTACTGTTCAAAATTGGTCTTTCATGCTTTTTGGTATGGTAGCGGTTCAGCACCAGTCATGCAAAACTATGCTTCAGGACTTACTTTCATTGCTCCGAGTGCTCTACCTAATTTATTTACTAGTTCCTACAAACCCTATAAAGTTGGAACCTATTGAAGGAGTGTTTATTTATGAAAAAAATCAGGTTCTTTTTAATAGGATTTGTTCTTTTTGTAATAGCTGGATTATTGTTATATGTCGGTTATTTTAAATATCATGAATATACATCTGACAAAAAGATTGATGACTTTATAACCCAGATAGATAAAATTCCTAAAAAAGAAATCCTATTGGTAAAAGATATTTATCGACAATCAACCAAACAGGAAACAAATTTTTCAAAAGATATTACTACTAAAAAAGATTTTGAAAAATGGAAAAAAGAAATTAAAAAAAATGGAAAATTTTATAATGGAGATCGCCTACCTAAAAACTATTTACCGAAAGTAGAAGATTGTGAATTAATTTATAGCTTTGTGTGTCGTCTCCCAGATAAAAAAGTTGAATTTTCTTACGTGATCACTGGAACCGGTTATATAAACAGTAAAAAAATAATCAAAGAAAATTTTGCGTATCCGGATATTCCTTTTGATTATCCAGAAGAATAAATAATGTTTAAGCCCGCCATATAGACGGGCTATTTATTTTTGTTCTTAATAAAATCTTCCCCAGTAGTCAATACGTCTTCCGTTTTTACTTCTACCAGTCGCCATATAGCCATAACCATTCCCACGTTTCTGACGAATCCACACATAACCGTTCGGATCGATTTTATATGCATCGTAAATGATCACAGAACCAGCACTTATCGTCGCAATTTCTCCATTTTTCGTTGATGGACCTTTTCGAAGTTTGATTGCTGCATTCAATTTAAAATGTCCCTTTTCCGCAATCCATCCTCCTGTGGCTTGCTTAGAGCTGGTTGTTGCGGCAACGTAACGCAAATAACAATTCCACGGATAGTTGTAATAGGAGCGAACATTGGTTTCCCATCCTGTCTGATCCCCACCGCGACCACCAGTGATTCGACCTCTCTCATCAATCGATGCTTGCGCCAATTTCCCACCGCCAATATACACTGCCACATGGTTTACATCGTTTAACAAGATATCTCCTGCTTGAGGTCGACCATTGTTTGCTACAACTTTCCAGCCACGTTTTGTCAGATTAGAGCGCATATTGCCGGTATATGTAGCTGATCCAGTGTCAAAGCCTGCTTCTTTCAATGCGTGAATCACTAATGCAGAACAATCCGTTTCTCCACCATCTCGGAAATCTTGCCGATTGCTTTGGTCATAGCCAAGGCTAACTGTTTGGCACCAATAGTTCATGCGTTCGATAAATTTTTTGATACTTCCACTCATATGTACCGCCTCACTTTCATTAAAAATTTTTGATATACTCTCCTTATCAGTGAGTGGTCCACTGAAATAACTGATAAGGAGGTGAAAACTATGACTAGTCAAGATGAATTGACTCATGAGTATTTATTCACAAGGTAATTTCATCGAATACTCAAACGGTGTAAAAATACTCGTAATTTCTGGTGTAACAGAAGGAAAAGTTTATTACTATACTAATTACCCTTTGAAAGAGATTGCTCCAGATCGTTTCGCTTTTGATATTTCTTAAAACCAAAACCTTTAGCTGACCATTCCCATACCCCAGTCTTCATGGGAATGGTTACTTTATTTTGTTTGCTTTCCATGTTTATCATCCTTTCTATAAAAAAGGAGCAGCCGTTTTGGCTACTACTTCTTTTCTGTGAACTCTTGGCCATCGCCATAATCTTTTGGCGTTGCATCATTCTTAACTAATCCAGCTCCTAAATCATAGAAGCCACCTGCTGCTAGTCCTGATAAGAATCCTGCCCAACCAAATACCACCAATTGATCTGGCACCATCGAAGCCGCATAAGCCAGACCGATAACTACTCCTAATACAATATTGATAATTGGTAACCACTTATTATCTGGGATCATCTTCTTAACTAATCCTGTTACTGCCATTATGACCCCTACAATCACTGTTGCTGCTGTTAAAATGTGTTCCATATTCAATTCCTCCTAAGGTTGATCAATTTCTTTTTGTTGTAAAATGCCCTCATCTTTTACAGATAAAGAAAGAACCTTGGCATGTAACGTGTCACCTGTGCCGTTACCACCAAGATTCTTATATGCTTCAAACAAATAAATAAAATTATTTAACTCTCCAACTGTGACATACCCTCTCGTGATATATTCATCAGCTTTATTCCATATTTGGTTATGCAAAGAAGCTTTCTCTGCCTTGACGATTTTTTGACTCCGGGCTTCGGCCATCACCCGGTATTCTTCCACGCTTTGCAGACGTTTGTCTTGCTCTTTGTTCGCAGCTTCTAAAGCATTAATTGTTTGTTCTCTTAGTTCATTTTCTGCCCTTTTAGCTTTTACTAATTTTGCAATCCAATTTCCAACTCGCCATAAAGTAGCTAATAAGCCACCTCCAAATAAAGTCACAAATAAACTGTTTAGCTCCAAAAAATCTTTCACCATGTATTCCCCCAACTGAACATACGTCACCAACTTTCCTAAAATAAAAATCACACTCAAAGAGGCGCGTTTTTCTATTAACTATCAAAATATTCAGGTGTAAGGACGAGATAATTTCCCTTATCAGTCTCTTGTATGGTACTTAAGTCAAATATATCCTCAATCTCAACATTCTGATCCAACCTCTTTAGAATTTTAATATCAATCAGTTTAATTTTTTCTTCATCGCTATAATTCCAAAAATTATGGACTAACTCTTCGATTATCACCGCAATTCTAGCGATCTCATTACTAATGTTTATTAGTTTAGAGTAATCAATGACAGAGAAACGAATGTAATTCCCTATACTACTCATTTTTAATTCAATTATTCCTGAGGAGAGGATGATTAAGTTCGTTCCCTTTATTTTTTCAATATTGATTCCTTGAAACTCCATTTCTAACTCGACTAGTTTAATGGCTATTAGTATTTCCATGTTTAATTTTTCTGGCAACTCAAAATCTGCGCTTATAGATATTTTATTTCCTAACGGAGTATCTAGTATCTTTATCTTTTGTTCTTTCATCCCTAAAATTTCCATCATTGTCTCCTTCAGTTTTTATGACAATGATATCATCTTTAAGAAAATCAATAAATTGGTTCATTAACTTTCTTTCCTCTGTTCTATTTTCGTCAAACACTTTAGAAGATAAGTTTTCGATTTTCACTAAATTTCCACCCTGCTTTCTAACTAAAAAATGATAGTAAGTTAGCACCTATTTTTTCTCCCAATACTTTTCTTCCTACAGAATTGTGATGAGTTCCGTCTTGAACTGTAAAGAAATTTAGCGCATTAAATCTATTGATACCAAGTTCATAATAATTATCTATACAAAGAACTTTGTATTCTTTTGCAATATCTTTTGTTTTTTCAACATATCCGATTAAAGACCCTGTACCAGCATAATCCTTCGTGTCGCTGTCAGATTCTACTGATCCGTCCGGATTAAACCAAAGGCGATAGGTTGGTGTACAGATCAATATTTTAAGCTGTTTATATTTAGCCATAATTTTTTCAAGCGAATATCTTAAGGCACCTGAAAATGTGTCAGTGTTTAATGGATTTGATTCATCGTCTATTAAGTTTCCACCTGTGTAGTCATTCGTGCCATAAGCGATGGTGATAAAGTCTACTAAATTAAAATCAATTCCCTTCAAAACACTAAGCGTGTTATCGAAATAAGTAGGCTTGTTGTTCCATTTTTCATTGTTAACCGCTGCATCTTGCAGATTCCATTTTGTGGGATCATCATTTTCTTTGACGATTTCATCCGAAAGTCTAAACATGCTAAACGATTGCCAAGCCTCAATTTCCTGTCCTCCAGCCATTCGACAACCTCCAAAACCACAGTTGTAAACTACTGCACCAGTCACATTAGAGATGACATTTGAAACACTCGAAGCTCCTTGAGTATTGCCGAAAAGCGAATCTCCGAAATTGACTACCACTTTGCCGGACAGCGGTTTATTACTTGCAATTTCCCACTCGCCCCAAAGATTTTCCGTGTCGAAATGATAACGATGAGCTTTTTGGCTAGGGTTTTGCAGCAACGATAGAGTCTGATGGATCCAATGTCCATTTTTTTGCACCGTCAACAATAAGCTGCCATTAAACCCCACCGGAATATTTGTCGTTGTGCCAGTTAATAGATATGTGCCGCTATCGATCAAACTGTTTAGATCAACATCTTGAAAATGTCCTTTTGAATCAAAATCGGAACTTAGCTTCGAACGTGATATGCTGCTATTTTTGATCTCGGAAGATACCCATTCTGTCACACGGCTAACCGATTGCCGAACCGTGCGGAAATACTTAATCCCCGTCGCAAATTCTGTAACATTTTGGATGATATAATCATCTGTTTTGATATTTTCTAGGATCCCTGCGCCAGTTGCAAACGGCGAATCCGAAATGGTTGTGGCACTGTAAAGATAGAATCCATTTACATCTAAGACGTCTAACAGCGCCCCGCTGGCGAGAAATGTTCGATAATTAAAACTGTTGGACAACTTTGGTGAGGTAATTGCGCCATTGGCAACATTGGTCGTATTTACTCCGTTTGGACCTACAACAGCCACGCTTCCACCGGTCATCGCTGTTTTGACCTCTTGGGACAGCATAGGCATCGTGATTTGTTCGTTTCCGCCTTTGTCAACTTTTGTAGCTAAATTCTTCGCCATGCTTGCATTTGCTTGAGCTAAAGCAGTTTTATCCGCTTTAGTAGAATCTAAATTTTCTATATTTTCATTTGTTTGAGCTAAAGCAGTTTTATCCGCTTTTTTAATTTCAAGCGTGTCAATATCCGTCCGAAACTTGTTAGCATCGGATAAAACCGCAACTAACGCACTGTACTCATTTTTTTCAACAATCCCGACTGCTTGGCCAGCCAATCTTTGGACTGTCAGCTCAAATTGTTTTAAATTTGTTACTTTTCCATCTTGAATTACCTGAATACTTGCAATAACTCTTCCAGGTGTCATCATATGTTGAGGGTATTCAATTCGGTAAATGCTATTGGCTTTATCTAAAACAGAAAAAGCTGACAAATCTGCCAGCCCGCTTGCTTCATTATACCAATTAAGATTTAACATCAATCCTGGAACTTCTCCGACAACGCCTTTGTTAGTTACCAGAACAGTAAGTGTTCGCCCTTTGTAATCTCCTTGAGAGACAAATTGCTTTTCTATAAACGTATAGTTCGCATAATCAATGACTAAATCGACATCTCTAAATTGATCTAGTTCCAAGTTTATCACTCCTATTTTTGAATTGGTGGTATGACAATGGAAGAAATACCACTTGGACTGGTATACGCACGGTCAAATTTCCCGACGATCATTCCTTGTTCGGTATTTTGTTCATATGTTTGGATTCGTCCATTTTCTAATCCGCGGATCACACCTGTATGACCATAGGTATCGTCAACTCCTCCTGGCCAACCAGCCCAAGGTGCACCACGTGCAATATTAATGATGGCACCAACTTGTAATTGGGCATATGTTGGATTCTTGATTACCGTCCAGCCGACAGCGGCCCAATCATAGGCAATACCAATATCACTAGCAGCAGCGGTACTTCCCACTCCAGTTAAATGACTCATACCATATTGCGTACCAGCACCAAGACCACATCCACCCATATAACCAGAATACTCTGCGGATAGTCCATAACACTGTCCATTGCCGACCCGTTTGCCGAGTAAATCTTCTAAGTGTTCTAACCCTCGATTGGTTGTCACACCATCGAAAGGGATATACGTTTTATCCGTCAGCTTCAGTGCATCAGCTTTTTCATTTCTGAACCGATTTTGAATCCCTTCAACATAAGCAGGCGCAACCATAGAAGCCGCATTGGCGACAATATAATCACAGACTGTCATAATAAATGCCGCATCATCCCACCGATTCGCAAATTGTTGAGTAATGGTTTTAAAGAAGCCATTCGAAACAGCGGCAGGATACCAGTTTTGAATCGAAGCAAGAATGCCAAGTGTTCCAAGCCATTTTTGGCCATCGTTGAAATCAACGCCTGTACTTGCTTTCAATCCTTCGATTGCCGGTTTCAATTTTGTGCGACAGAAGTATTCGGCTTGCATTCTTGTAAATTGTTTATCATTCGCATTCCCATAAGCAGACCATGAGTTGTTAAATTCAGTCGAGCCAACAGAACCCACTAAAGCACTTCGTGCATCCGGATAATATTTTGCCAACCATGCCAAGAAATTGTCCATCTCATATACTTGCGTGAAAGAATATTTCCCATAGTTCCAACCTGCACCATCATCTAATGGCGGATGGTAATACCCGGAACTACGATCGCCCATTTCATATTTGGCAGTCAGTGCCAGTACACGCACAAAAACATCAGATAAAGTGCCACCTTCACCTGGACCAGGACCCCCATTTTGTCCAGGAATGACTTTTTGACCTTTAATCGTTAAATCACCTTGAATATCTAGGTCTCCACGATAGATTGCTTTACCATTCCCAAGCAAAGTAAAACCATACCCAGTTTTTGAAGAAATCAAAATATATTTCCCATCTCCTTCTGTTCGAATTACTAGGGAGTTATCTTCTATAGGTGTTGGCGTGACTGCATCTGGAAATGGATTACCTGCAGAATCTGTTGTACCGATAGTACCAATATTCGCACCTGATGAATTCCAAAATTCCAGCCCCTTTCGAGTCAATTCCATAATTTTTTTATTGCCATTCCATAGTTGTAACGTTCCGGAGACCATTCTAAGCAAATCTCCTACAGCGTTGAATGAACTCTCGAAAATTGCTGCACGAATCTTACCGACACGAATAAAATCGGCATTTAAGTCTCCGTTGATACTCCATGCATTAACAAACGGGCCTAACCAACCTGTTCTAGAAAATCCTAAGCCCTTATGATTAAGTGCAATCACATCTTTGGCAGTATCTCTAGAATCGGTATCCATGTAGTAAGTCGTGTGTGGTTTATTCTTCGGATACTGCAAAACACTGCCTCCCTCAACCCCATTGGTCAGATTAGTTACGTAATCAACAAATTCAGACATATAGCCTTTCTTAGTCAAGGTTTTGATTGTTTCTTGTAGCTCATAACTTTGTTTCGTATAAAACGCCATTTGAGCATCACCCGCATAAATTTTTTTATTCTTTTCAGTTAATGAATCATAAACAACACTCGTGATTTTGGTATTGATATAAATATCATAGAGCTTGTGATAAACAGAAAAGGTGTCAAATAAACCGTAATTTCGGATTTTGGCAAACTCTTTTGCTTCTTCAGAATCTGTTAATTTTTCAATTTCTAACTCAATACTAACTTTTGGTTTGTCTGAACCTGGGTTGATAGACTTAAAATAGTTTGCAGCAACTCGATTCAAACTAGCCAGATCCTTCACTCCTTGTTCCTCCGTAAATTGAATATGCTTAGCATAAACATCTGGATAGTTAGTCGCTAATTCTGACAACACTGCATCTCCATAAATTCGATCAGTCGTCCCATCATCACTGTTTTGCAAGTCAGCATAAGGTAATATCTTTGTTACAATGCTAGACCAGTCAAATTTGATTTTTAGTCCATTTAAATCTTTTCCGTATCGAACAGTACCGACATTGTCACGCCCTCTTCTTCGTAATAGAGAAAGCTTAAATGGTTCCCTTTTTATTTCTCCACCCCAATACTGAACCATACTCCCTTGTTCTCCAGAGATACAGCTCAATACATTACGAGCTTCAAAGATTGTGCTAGAAATCGTTTGTATGTCTGAAAATAACTTCACATCACTTGGCTCATCCATTCCCTTTTCAATGGCCACCATCGTCTCAGCGCCATTTTTAGAGTCAATTTCTACATGTCGAACTTCGCGATTTCCTAATTTATAGGTACGTGATTGCCCATAAATTAAGATTGTATTTGATATCGTATCTTTATAGGTATTCTTGATTTCAAAGATATGATAGTCTTCTTGATCGTTTGGCTTTACTTTTATTTGATAACCATTTTCAAAGTAGTTCGAAAATCGACTAATTAATGGATGCTCGATTTCGACCTCATATTTTCCATTCGCGTCCTCAGTCACATCACATCGAGTCGTATTGCTCATGATTCCCAACCCATTATGGCTGAAATCTTTTTCCGTTGGTTTATAGATTCTTGGCTTCAAATTTTAGTCCACCACCTTGGCATCAAATTAAATTCTTTTACATTTCCTTGCCATTTAATTGTGGTCAATCCAGTCGGCAATATAGGAAAATCTATAAACTTCGTTTTACTATCTTGCGATTCTAGAACACCATCAACAAGTCGATAAGACTCTTCAATCTGTGAGTCAATGATTATCTCATTACCAATATTGACCAGTTCAAACTTGTCATTATTGATCCAAAAAGAAATATCCCCCGAGCCTAAAATTTGAATTTTAGGCTTCGAAGGATAGTGCTCAATATTGTGTATTTTCGTCTCATTGCTCAACCATCTAAGTCCCGTTCTTGACTGCTTGAAAGGACGTAAACTGATTGTGAACTCAAACGGTATCCAATTGGCATCTTTATGTGTCCCCGTAAACACAGGCGGACTTACTACAATCGCTTGGTAAATATACTGTTCATCAAAACTGTAGGTAAAATCAGAGTAGTTTGACATATCTAGCCAAGCCCGAATACGATCCTCTAAATGTGATACATCATCTACATTATCCGCTTGTGCATTGCAAAGGATTTTCCATTCTACGTTTTTGTAGTAAGCAAAATCAACCACAACCGAATCATTTCCGGGTCTCGGCTTTAATTCTATAACACGCCCAGCAGAGAGGCGTTGTGGCCTTGAGCGTAAATAGGTATTAAATTCCTCACTATTCAACCCATTAATTTTAAATTGTCCGGGTTTAAATACCACCTAAAACGCCTCCTTTCGGTGCATCTTCTCTATCTTTTAATTCCTTTATAAATTTTACAAGCTTTTTAGCCATATCCATCAATTGGAAGTCTGTTAGTTCACCTAATGCTTGCAAAGTGATATTAAAGATATCCCCTGATTTTCTATTTTCATTGCCATTTGAAAAATCATCCGTGACAGCTTCCGAGTTCACCACATTCGGATTTATCTGACTTAAATCTACATTTGCTCCTAAACTGCTTGTATCAAAAGTGAGTTGATTAGCAGCGTTAGTCAATGCATCTTGCATGGTGTAGGCGTCTTTTTCTATTCCACTTGCAATTCCTCGTGGGATCCATTTACCAACAGCATCACGTCCCCATCTTGAAGGAGAGTGGATACCAAAGAAACCAAGAACATTATCTTTAAAACCTCCGAGAACTCCTTTGGCTGCCTCCCAGAGTCCACCAGCAGCGTTGCTAATTCCTTGACCGATTCCTTTGATAATATTCATACCGACTTCACCCCAATTAACTGAAGTGAATTCATCTATGAATCCTGTAATCAGTTTCCAACCTACGTTTCCTAATTCAGAAATGTAACTCAAAAAACCATCAATAACAGCTAGCATAATTTGTGGGATTGCCCCCACGATAGTGATAATGATCTGTGGTAAATTCTCCACCAGTGCGATAAACAAGGTAACTCCTGCATGAATTAGTTCTGGTGTTGCATCACTAAAGGCACGAACCACTGATGTGATAATCTGGGGTATAGCTTTAACAATTGCTTGAATGATCGTAGGTAATGCTTCTACCAAAGCAACCAATAGCTGAATTCCCACATCAATGATCATTGGAATAGAACCAATAAAGAAACTTACTAAGCTATTAATAATGGTGGGTAATGCTTGAATCAGCATAGGCAACGCTTGAATAAGTCCTTGAGCCAGTCCTAAAATCAGTTGCAAGGCTGCGTCTAACAGCATTGGCAAGTTACTGATCAACCCTTGAACAATCGTTATCAATGCTTGAACTGCTGCCGGAATCAAGGTAGGCAATGCTTGTGCAATACCTGTAACTAGCGCTGTAATGATTTGCATTGCTACATCGATAAATAATGGTAAATTATCAATAATTGTTTGAACCAATGTCATTAGTGTATCAATTACGACTGGAATTAATTCTGGTAGCAACGTAAGCAATGTTTGTAACACTTGACTGAAAAGATCTGTGACAGCAGAAAGTAAGGTCGGCAACAAATCCCCGATCGCATTAAGCAGTCCATTCAGCAATGGAGGTAAAGCTGATATAATATTGCCCAAAACCGGCGTAATATTTTTCACAACGTAACCGAACTGCTCTACTAGATTATCGACCAATTTACCAATATCAGCATCCGCATTCCCCATACCAGCTAAGAGATTTTGCCACGCTGATCCCATGCCAGCAATTGACCCACTGATAGTTTCAGTAGCTTCTTTTGCTGTAGTTCCAGTGATGCCCATCTCAGTTTGCATAACGTGAATGGCTTCGGTCACATCTGCAAAACTTGAAATATCATATTTTATCCCTGAAATTTTTTCAGCATCAGCCAACAAACGTTTCATTTCTTCCTGTGTACCGCCATAACCAAGCTTCAAGTTATCAAGCATTGTATAGTTTTGCTTTGCAAATCCTTGATAAGCATTTTGAATACTAGTAATATCTGATCCCATTTTATTAGCATTATCAGACATATCGGTTACAGCTTGATTCGCAACATCTGCTGCTTTTTCAGTGTCACCGCCCAAGGATTGTAGTAAGCTTGCACTAAACCCTGTGACGGTTTCCATGTATTCATTAGCTGATAATCCAGCAGTTCGGAAAGCTTCATCTGCAAACTGTTGAACTTTTTTGGAGACTCCGCCAAAAAGTGTATCTACACCACCGACAAGCTGTTCATAATCAGCGTAAGCGGATATAACCTTTTGACTAAGTCCCACCGCAGCCGCTCCAGCCACACCAGCTGCAACCGCCATACCGGCTCCCACCACTTTAAGCCCGCTACCTAGCTTACTAAACATAGAACTAGACTTCTGCGCTTTTCCTGTTGTTTCGTCGATTGCATCATTTGCTTTTTGGTTATCAGCATCAATGGTCCCAAACATTTCAAAAACATTAAATGCCAAAGTCTTCACCTCCCATGCTTTCTAACAGTGCTAAAGCATTTTTAGCGGCTGTTTGTGCCTCTGACTCTACTTGTTCCTTTGGTTTGACGCTTTCAACAATTTTTTGTTTAAAATCATTAAATGAATCAGTGCGTAAAGGATTTAATAGATAGATTTGCCATAGACGGTCATCAAACTCCGCATCAAATAGCACAGAAAGAAACTCTGGAAAGTCATTCCACTTTATTGTGGACAACAAAAAAGAGACATCGTTATATCTTCTAAATAACGTGTCTCTAAATTTATGAATTCCGCCATGATTTTGAATTAAAAGAGCAATTCTAACGCTTCTCGTAATTCCGGCTTTAAGAAAAAATCCTTCACTAACAATCCATAGGTCACAATATTAGTTTTCCCAATTTCCTCGGGTGTTTTGTCAGTTAAGTCAGCTAAAAGACTATTTAATTCGACTTTGATTTCATTCGAGTGAGCTAAAATAAATTTAACCGCCTTAGCCACAAATTCAAAGCTTTGAGCCGAAATGTCGGATTGAATAGATTTAACTTGATCCACAAGGGATTCTTGTTCTGATTCTGATTTTTTGCTTGCAACAAGGGCCAATCCTTGAGCTTTTTGAGTTTGTATTTTAGCCGCATCTTTTTGTTTTAAGAAATCAGTAACTAATTCAGTGATATTCAAGATATTTACAATTTCAATCACTTTAAAAATGTCATCAGCTTGAAGCTCCCGCATCTTATAGCCTATCAAGCGTTCTTTAATTTTATTATTTTTTTCAGCAGCTTTGATTTCAGCTGCCTTTTTTTCTGATTCTAATTGTTCGTTTGAGATTTCTTTTTTATCCATGTGTATTTTCCTCCGTTCCAGTTGGAGCTCCATCAACCCGTGTGGTAGTTTCGCTAGTTGTTCTTGCTTCTTGTGTCGATTCTTTTGGCATCAAAATCTTAACCGGTAAAGAAGTAGTAGTCACATCATTCATAGGTGTACGGGCTGCAAAAGTTAGTGGATAGATCGCTTCAGCCTTATCCTTCACTTCAAATTCCAAACCAGATGTACAAATTGCAAAATCCATAATAATTATTACCGGCTTATCAGATCCACTAATAGTACCAATATATCCAAGGTTCTCAATATAATCAGATTCTTCGATTTTCTGTTTTGGAGTGATTACATCATATCCTGCGGGATACTTCGTGTCATCTGATTCTTGTACATCTGCAAAAAGGGCCATCTTGATATTATCGCGTGTATGCTCAATAACATTAACTTCAAAGGTTCCTTCACTTGATTCGATCATATCCCCGCCAACAGGTGTTGCAAACACTCCATCAACTTCTACTTGACGTAGATTGTTTTTCAAGGACAATTTCGATCCTCCACTTGTTGCACCAAGTAAATCATATGTCCATTTTTTTGCCGTACTGTCCCAAGTTAAATTTCGAACTAATGCACCTGCATTTAGTAGATAGCGTTTTGGTGTATCTGCGGTATAGCCGCTTTTAGGTAATGTCTCGCTAGTAACTGGCATTCTAAATCCTCCAATCAAATTTGGCATATAGCCTTATATTTCGACGTTGCAAAGTGTCAGAGCCCGTTGGTACATCATTGTCCGCATCATACTGTATCTGCACCAAAAATTTATCAGTCACTTGATAAAAAGGCTCATTGTTAAATGATTCCATCATCGCTGATAATGCTTTTTCGATTGCTACGTCGCTCTTATTGTTGTCAAATAGATCAATATCAATGTAAAACCCTTGTCCTGCAAAATGAGTGGGCTCACCTGTAAGGGAGAAGGTTTGATATGGATACACAACAGTTTTATTTTTGTTTTTTAGGTAATGTGTTTCGGGGACAATTGCACTGAAAAGCCCCGTTAAATAGTTAATTACATCAATACGTTGGCTCATCAGCTAAATTCCTCCGAATATTTCTTTTGCTAACGCTTCTATCTCTGATTTATTTTTCCGAAAAGCTGGACGCAAATAGGGTTGAGGCTCTTGACCCCAGGTAAAGAACCATTCCCCACTTGGGTCTTGATACACCCAACCGCCTTTACGCCCCATTCCATTTTCAGCAAATTCACCAGTACCCATTTCTACATAAATGGCATATTCAACGTTTGTTCCTACATAACCGATCAATTCCGCCTCATCAACAACATAATCAATGGAATTCCTTAGTCTAGATGTATGAACAGCCGCTAATGCTACGGCTTGACCTTCAACTAGCATGCATGCTTGAAACAGCCATTGGATTGTTGCTTGTTTCAAAACTTCTTTGGCTTCATCGGAGTGATCAAGAAATTTCATCAAGCCCACCTCTTACAATAAATCTCAAGGTGATCAGATAATTCCATTACATCATCGACATAGGTTATTTCGTATTCAATGCCTGATCTTGGGTTAAGAATGCGATCGGTAGATAATATTTCAAAGCTTGTGTCTTCTGTAATAAGCACGTGACTAGAAGTAGCCAATAAACTATTCTGATAGTTTTGTTCATCAGACCCAGTAAGCATATCTAGCCACCCAAAAATTCTATGAACCGTCTGCCATTCAATGATAGGCCGATTCAATTCATCTTTGTCACCAGTTTCCTGTTCACGCCTGATTTCAAAAGGAAACATCGAATCACCTACCATTTCAACAACTTGTATTTGTTAATAAAAGACATTAAAGCAGCTGGATAGCCATTCACCGATTCTCCACTGTTTTGATCATAGTAAGTTTCGGACATCCGAGATACAGTTTTGGATTTCAATCCAACTTTGTCGCGCATTTTTGAATCATAGGCTAAAAGCTTTCTAACTCCTGATAAGATATCAGCTGGGTATTCAACTTTAGTCAAAAATGCATCTGGATCGGTTCCTGTAAACAGTCTAGAGTTTCCTTTTAGATTAATCATTGATCCATCTATTTGGTCAACAACGTACAATCCGTCATTCCATTTGCTACCAGATACTTGAACAGTATCATTCGCTCTAAGGCCTTGAATATCGTCCAAGATAGCAATAGTTGCTTCATTTTCAAATCTTATTCTCTTAAAGCGAACCCTCCGATTTTGAAAAGGATTGTTAGTCAACACTCGAATTGATTTTTCAATACCATCTAAATCCTCTTGTGTAACGTCAGGACAGATTTTCAGAGCATCTTCTAAGGAAATAATCATAAGTCTGTCTCCTTTCTAGGAAAAGAGGACAGCTTATTTGCTATCCTCTTTTTTTACTTCAGTACCGCTTGATTTTTTTTCAATTTCTTTGAGCTGCTTTTTCAGTGCTTTGTTTTCAGATTCCAATTTAGTAATCTGCTTTTGCAGTCCAGCCGTATTTACTTCTTCTGGCTCGTCCTCAACAACAAAGCCTTTTTCTTTGAATCTAGAAATCAACCAAGGATCATCTGTTTTACCAATTCCATGTTGAAACATGACACCAAAAGATTCACCTGTGTAAGATTTGTTAGGTGCTTTGATTTGCATGATTTATCCCCCTATCTAACTTTCAAATTCCGTAACACGCCAGCTTTTCGTGTTTGTTTTAATGCAACACCGGCTACCATTTCCACTTCACCTTTTTTAACTGCACCAGGTGTTGTGAAGTTTGGCATATATGCTGTAATTCCAGCACTTCCAAGCGGAGTAACTCCATGGAATCCGTCCAATCCTAAAGAAACAGCATACAAGTCAGTCAACCCGCCAACTTTATTTTCACCGATTGTACGCTCTACGATTTCGACGATAGGATCTGTTTTCTTGGTAGTAGCATTATAAAAGTAACCTAAATCAACTAATGGAATATTGTCATATCCGCCGATTTTATTACCAAAAGCATCTTCAGTCCGTGTGAAATAACCTGCTTGACGCGCAACAGACTGGATCATATTAATCAATTTGTTATTTCCAAGCAACATTGTTGGTTTTCCATCTAATTCTGATAAGAAATCATCTAAAGTTTCTAGAATTTTGTATTTTGTCATAGTAACGTCCGTCAAATCAGTCACTACATCTGTTCCTAATTCAGTAGATGATCCTGTCAACATTTTGTCTAAGCCATCAAAGCTATCTGCATCAACTGCAGAATCACCATTGATCGCAGTATAGTGAAATAAGTTTGCAGCGCCTTTAATTTTTTGCTCCATTTGAAACGCCGATTCGTTCAATTGACCAGAAGTGTTTTGAATAACTCGGTCAACTTCATATGATCCACCAAAAATTTTTAATTTCACTGATTTATCTTGACGATCAGCTTCGTTAGGTGTGTATTCTGTATTGATTTTACGAAAACCAGCCGTTGATGGTGTTTTTAGCTGAGTATATCCATAAACCAATGTAGATCCCCCAGTGCCTGGAGACACGGCATCATCGAAAGTCAACTGATCTAACAGAAATGAACTACGACGGAATTCGTCAATTGCTGATTGGATAATTTTATCTTGCATGGTTGCTTTTGCTTGCTCTAATGTAACTGGCATAATGTATGCCCTCCCTTAATTAATTTTGTTGTTCTTCCATTGTTTGTGCCATTGCTTCACGAATAGATGTTGGTTCATTTTTAGACTGGTGTCCTTCTCCTGGTTTCGCATCAATCCGTTGGAACCCACCTAATTTGTCTTTAGCAGCATCTTTATCTTTGTTATCAGACTTATCTTGAAAGTAGTCAGGCATAGATTTTTGCAAATCTTTCACTCGACTATCTAGATCTTTGACCTTTCCATCTTTATCTAATTCCAATGAACCTAGCTTAAATTTGGCATAGTCTAAATCCTTAGCACCAACCGAACGCAATACAGATTCCACTTGAGAATCAATTTTCAGTTGATTGTTTTCAGCTTCAAGACTTTCCGCCTTTGTTTTATAAGTATCAAGCTCTTTCTGGATATCCGGATTATCCTTTGTCTTGCCTTCCAAACTTTTGATTGTGTCCTTGGCGGTCTTCAAACTATCAGAAAGATTGTTGTACTGATCTTTAGGAACAGCATTTTTAGGAAATTCTTGGTCAATTTCTTTGTTTGCTGCCTCTAAATCAACAGTGCCATCTTCCTTACGATGCTTTTCTAAAATGCTTTTGATCCATTCCATGTTCTTTTCCTCCCATACCATTTATATAGCGGTCGGTTCCGCTTAGGATTTTCGGATATACTGCCGAATTCAGTGTGAATCAGTTTAGTGTCATGATTCAGGACAAAATAAAAAGACCCATTCAGGTCCTTAATCTTCTGATGACATAATTTCATCTAATTTACCGCTTTGGGCAAACTCGATTAGCTTTTCCAATGTCTGTATATCTACTGTGTGTTTTCCTATGATAAATGTTGGTTCAAATGGTTTGCCCGCTGTGACAGGATTGCCATTGATAGAAAATGTTTGTTTCTTTTCTATCATATCTGCCTTGACTAGACTCATCTCCCTTCCTCCCAGCTCTTGTGAACCACTGTAGCGCCGTTCGTCTCATACCATTTGACTGATTGCTGTAGGTTAGGCAATGTATGGCTAATCATAGCAATTTTCAAAGTCGATTCAGGGAAAGACTCAATAATTTGTACACTCACATGGTTGCCGTTCCATACAGGTTTGATCTCCGAAAGTGTGACATCGCCGTTTGAGTCTTTCAGTTCATTTTTAACAAAATATCGACTATTTTCATCTTCAATAGCTTTTTTGTACGCACTTGCAAGGCTTGTTGGTACTTTTAAAGTTAAAACCGCTTCATGAAAGTCCTTCATGCTTATTCCTCCCTCTTACTATTTATCCATTCTTGATAATTCTTATAAGCTGAAACTTCACCAGTTGCATTGTCACGCCTCAGTCTTGGCTCATATCCTTTAATCACATTGATAGTACGACACCGACAGTTGCAATCCTCGCTGGCAATACCGAACATATGTGGTTGCAAAGTTTTCATTCCAGCAATCTCAAAATAATCATCGATATCGCGGATTTGGCCATCAAGTTGTCTGTGAGTTTTCCTGGTGTCACCATCTAGTGTTGATATCCATTTCTTTTGCGCCTTGATACCAAGATTTTTGGCATGCTGTTGTGACTGCTGACGAGTGACACTTGTGACACGCCCTGATTCCGTTCGAGCGATATTCATGGCTCTTCGATAATTGGCACCACCGATTTCAGCTATTTGAGCAGCCATTTTCTGAGTTGACCACCCTTTACTAAAACCCCTTGTAAGCACTCTGTTAAGGTTTTTCTTCATCTTGGTAGAATTCCCCTTTAGACGAGTTGAAAGCTTCCTGCCCGCAACCGGGGTATTGATTATGGTAGCTATTTGCTTATCGGTCAGCAAAGCAAAGGAAAGAGGTATTTTCTCGCTCATTTCAAACTCGTAAAAGAGTTCGTTATAAGCAGTGCCGGCATCATGAGCCAAAAAATCAAACATGCTTGTTTGTTGATCCCCTTCAAGCTGATTCGCTTTCGCATACATTTGACTACGAATAGACTCAAGGCGCTCCTTTTGAAGCTTTTTACTGAATTTATCGTCTTTTTCAATTTGTTCGGCTAAGGCAACAATTTCTTGGGTAATTTCATTTGCTAAATCTTTGTAGAGTTTTTTTAGGTCTTTGGTAATATTGGATTCTGACTTATTGAGTAATGACTCTATCTCCTTCTGGTACTTCGACACCTGGAATCACTTCCTCTTCATAGTCTTGTTCATCCAACAACTTTTGGATTTCTTCATAATCTAGATCAAAGACTTCGCAAATGTATTTGAGTACCGTTTCGTCATCCAAGCGGACAGCAGCATTCAAGATATTGTCAATTTCGATCTGTTTGCGCTCTGCCTTGGTCTTCTCACGTTCCTCGACTTCTGTTTCATCGACCATAGTGTCACGAGTAATTATGATTTCAAGGTCAGATGTATCATAAGCAGTGTTGTTACGCTGATTGATATCCGCAACGATCAGTTCAAGCATTTGTTTGATGATTTTACGCAATCGGATTTCTGCTTTATTACACTTCAGATCCAGCAAGGTGTATCTGGACTGGATAACCACATTGGTCACATTGCCATCACCGACCTGTGACGAATCAAATCCCATGCCAAACTTGTAGATACCCTCTTTATCAACCGTCAATTTGGCTTTACGAGCATCAACGGGGATGTTGACAGTATGGACATCAAGACCGCCGTTATCTCCAACACCCACGGCTCCGCGAGATCGTAGGTTATTGATCAATTGTTCATAACCATCACCATTGAATCCTTTTACTGCAAAAAACGGCTGATCAAAGTCCTGTAAGTTATTGGACAATGCGCAGGCCATTAAATCGTAGTCATCAATCAGTGGTTTGATTGGATCTAAATCAGTCGTTTGGTATTTATTGTTGTCATATCGCAGAAAAGGAATAAAATCAGCAACGCCAAGCGCATTCCCAATCGATCGCCCATATGCTTCTTTGGTCTCAGGGTTCAATCTCGTGTCATGGTACAAAGGATTGACTTCCACCTTAGGATCAAGCTTAAAGCTTTGTAAATAGCCGCCTTCGCTAATGAAGTACCAGACTTTCTCACTATCCCACAACTCCGAACGAGTGACACGAACCGTCTTGCCATCTTGGTAGATGTCGGTATCGTAGTAACGGATAATAGCAATCAAATTGTAATCTGCATCATAGATTTCAATTACTTTTAAGCTATCAGCCACTTGGAAAGACAAGCGATCCTCACCTAGCTTCGTATAAACGAACTCGTAACCCTTTTGGCTACCGCCTTCGACTAATTCTTGCAGCATCAGCTGGAAGTCTTCGTCAATGTACTGATCAATTAATTCTTGCAGTCCTTTTTGTTCCGTCTTGATTTCAACAGGATTTGACAACAAGTATTGGACCTTTTGATCAATAAGCTCTGTCAAATAGCCATGCGGTATTTTGATATTGCTTCTGGAAGTTTCTTCATGTATTTTGCCTTCATTGTCCATATAGAACAATCGGAAGTGTAAAATGTCATGTTTGTATTGGTAATAATCTACTCCCTTTCGCATTTTGCGCTTATAGCTTGCTGTCCGATCTGAATTTACAGCTCGTTGTACTGCAGATGCTAAAATCTTGGGATCTTGAGATAAAAAATATTTTGGATCCAATGAAGAATCGCTCCTTTCCTCTAATATAACCATCCACCTTGGGATTTCATGTAAGGTTCTAATGCATATCGCAAAGCATCAATGATATGGTTATTCGCATCTACCGGTTTGTTCAACCATTTACCTGTTTTATCCTGCTGATAAACATACGTATTGAATTCTTCCAGGGTTTTAACACACGATGGGTGTATGTAAATTTTTAGCCCTTGCATAAAAATTATTCCGTGTTCTACCGAGTCTTTGCCTTTTACAGCTCCCGTAATTCGGCTAACACCACGGTTTTTTAATTCAGCAATCATTTGAGGGCTTGCACTATCTGCACGAATAACAGCTTTTGTCAGTTCCCTTTTCTCAACTTCTTTAAGCAGGTCATTGATTAGTAGCCCTTTTTTGTAAAGTTCGTCATAGATCCACAGTTCCTGGTTCTTTTCATCAAAAATGGCACTAGGTAAAGTCGTTGGGTCGTTTGTAAACCCAAAGTCCATGCCGTGGATCGTCAAACCTATCTCATGTTTCTTCGCTTCGATATCAAAATCTCTGACTTCGTAGCAACCATCAAAGACTAAACCTTCAGCAATTCCCCAATCGCCATCACAAACAACAACTGCCCGTCTTGGGTTCGTTCTGTATAGGTCCAAATACCTGTTTCTATCCTGGTCATCTAACCATTCGTTATCTCTAAAAGTAGTTGTGTCATAAAATACATCTTTATATCTTGTTTCATCATCAAAAAAAGCTCCTTTTAACCACGAATGCTCGCTCCATGGATTAAAAGTGACTGTGATTTGTTTATAAAAGTCTGGGGCATCATACGCACCACGTATAGATTCAACGACTGTATCAAACTTCGCTTGATTTTCAATTTGATAAGCTTCCTCAAACCAAGCCCAACAAAGAACACCAACATCTACTGTAATAGATGTGATCTTTAGTTCGTCATCTAAACCGCGAAAAAGAATTTTTTGGCCTGTGGCTTTAACCGTAATTTCTGGCAGTGATTCGTTGAATTTAAATAAATCGGTCACTTTAAGTCGATTTGCCGCCCACTTGAAATCAGTATAAGTTGATTGTTTGTTTGTGTTAGAAAAACGACGTACAACTAATATATTAGCCCACGGATATTTTAAAATATCATGTATATAACAAAGAGCTGTTGATTTTGATTTTTTACTACCGCGTGATCCTTTTACTACCCGATAAAAATTTTTACTATGAAAAAAACGATTGTATCCCTTGCCTAATGTCTTTGACATGGATACTCTTACATTAGTCATCGTCATCAAGCGGCACATCATCCACAAAAGTAACTGATTTGATATCTATCTCCTGCTTGTTTGTTGGCATAAATCCACCACGATCTAGGATGTCTTTTGCAGCATTAAATCGGACCATTTCAGATTTTGCATTCAGTAAATTTAACATTGTTTTCAATGCTTTCCCTGATGATTTGCTCATAATTACCTTCACATAATCATCATAAGCACTCGTAAAATTTTCGTCCTTCATCCAATTGTACAAAGTCTGCTCACTTATTTTTAGTTCTTGAGCGATTTCTTGTCGCTTCAAAGAACCTTCAAATAGTAATTGTATAGCCATTTCATGCTTCTTAGTCAGTTTCAAAAAATCGCCCCCAAACTAAAAAAAACTAAAACGAAAAAAGACCACTCAGCGAGTGATCCTGAATTGATTTTCTATTTTCACATGATATAATAGATATAGAAAAAGGACGTGCTGCAAACACGCCCATGTAGAACCGTTAAAAAGACGGTGGCTTTCATCAGTTGATATTGTAACCATCTAATTACTGGCCAAAGTGGATTAGATGGTTACTTTTTTTGGTTTTTATTCTCTGTAATCAGCAACACCAATGTCGCAAAAGCAATCATCAGCGTTAATGCTTCAAATACAGACATGCTTACTCCCTTCTAGGGATAAAGCTATGAACCATAGGCATCACCCCTTTATTAAGAGATTAGCCACCATCTTTTCACTTTTCTACAAAATGTATTATATCGAAATTTTCTTTCTCAGACTAGATTAAATTGTACCAAATCGCCTAGCCAATCTGGCACGTATATAACAATGCTAGGTTGCTCGCCACTTCCTGTTTCCGCAGTGTAGCTTATGTAACAAGTTTTCGCTGACTGGCAGTCGGGATGACTATAAACCCTAATGACGAGATTGTTTATCCGACAAAAGCCTTGGGATAACTCAAGGGCTGATTGCCACGTGCTTTTGTTCAATCTCAATAACAATGACATAAAAAAGACGGCGAATGAAGATAAGGAGCGTTTCAACTCCTTTGTAAGTATTGCCGTCTTCTGCCCTGTTTTCTGCCAAAGAAGAATAAGCGATAAGGAGATTGCCCCCTTTCGGTATTTGGATTATTGTGAGTAGTCCAACAACCGTCTCTCCTAATCTTCTGACACTACTATAATAACATCTGAAAACAGACAATTTGCGCCAAATTTACGCCAAAAACGCCAAATTTGCGCCATTTACGCCAAAATTTTTCAGCGATAAGCAACTATTCCGAATACATCCGCAAACTCCAACAAAGCCTCCGACTTCATGCGATTCAGTGTGCGAGTTGCGACACCGAGATTATCCGCAATCTCGTCATTTGTCATAACTTCTTTAATACAATACGTATAGTATAATACCTGTCTGCTCATCAGTCCTAACCGACTTAACGCATATTCTATCGCTTGAATTTTCTCTTTTATTTCGATATTTTGAATCAATGCATCTTCAACCATATTTCCATGCTTTGGTGCTTTAGGCATATCGTTCATAAATGGGGAACGAATATCGATCGGACTTCGTCCTGCCTTGCGTTCTAGTCCCCGATACTGTTTTAAAATAGCCTTTGCATTTGCCTTTGTCTGTTTGATATCAGCTTCTTTAATCATTACAAATCACTCCAAGATATGGTATAATGAAAAAAGATTTTGACTCCATTCAATATCCTATGTACAGGCAGCCAGTGGTCGGTTGCCTATTTTTTATTAAATAATATTGACTATTTAATTTTATCTATTAGTCTAATAGAAAAGGCTACTCATTCCTTTGTTGGACCCTTTTCAGAATAAATTCGTTTGTAACTGTAGCCTTTTTTCGAACCTTCTACTCAACTTTCCACCACACAATCCCTAGAAGGTTCGTTTTTTTATGCTCTAAATAACTGTGCTTGTCGATTCAATTGGTTAATTTCCATTCTCATAGCTGTTTCTGGAAGCCATTCAGCAATAAATATCAGCGCCTCATCAAACTGTTTACAAGGCAATTCCCCATATCTAGGAATAGAAAAATATCGTTTAAACTCTGACCAAAAATTAGCAAACACTTTCTTACTAATTGATTCGTAGGCTGGACTCTCTTTTCCTCCAAGTACTTCAATCACTTTTTGCTTGCCTGCTCGTTGAATATCTGCCTCTTGTTTTCCACTAATTCGCATGGTCTCTTTCAAGATAGAAACATCTTTCTCAATGGCATCTACACGAACTGCAGTTTGTTCTCCGAATTGATAGAACAATCTAAGCTGTTCTCTTGGATCGCTTAATGTTTTTTTCAATTCTTTACGATACTCTTTTTCCACTTGAATAAAATATTGACGCGCTTGTTTCCCTTTTTCTGTTCGCTGAATCATCGAGATTTCTTTTGCCATGTCTAGTTTTAGAAAATGGTTAATTTGCGGGCGACCACCAAAAGGTTTATCGGATTTTTCCGAGAAACTGATGAAATCAATACTTTCTTCAAAGCCATATTTAATCATTCGCTTGAACCAATCTGTGTAATTATCTTTTACCTCTAAAAACTCATGTAACTCTCTTCCGCTTACCAATTGCTCATTATTTTCATTTACAATAATGGGTATTAATTTCATTTTTCTTCTCCTTCTTCAAATATTTATCGCTCACAGTCCCATTCGCTTGGGCTTTCTCTAACAACTTCCGCTTCTTCTTTTTGATTTTTGATTTCGTCTTCCCCAACGTAATTGTGCTCCTTTTCATCTAATCCCTTCCCAACAATCACGCTTACGGCAAAAATTACTATAAACGCAACAACTCCTAACACTGCAACAGTCATTTTCACCCTCCTGCCTCCATCGCATCCTTAGCTAACGGATCATTTTTGATGATTTCATACTTCATTTGTACTTCTTGTAACTGCTGTTCTAACTGCTCAATTTGTTCCTGTTGGTCAATTATTGTATAGGATAGTAAACTCAGCGTTATTACTACAAGGACCGTTATGATAATTGTTTGGCTACGATTCATTGGCTTGCTCCAATAGTTCTGGGTTCTCGTAGATGTTGCCGATAACTTCGATTGTCTCGTAATCTCCCCCCCATAATTGTAGACAAAACGTTGCTTTCGTAATGCCACGAACTGGGAGCTCCAATATCAAAGGCTGGGTAACCCTCATCCGCATAATTCTTAACCACGCTGGTGTAGCTGTCTTCTTCGTTGCCCCCGTCAGATATTTTTACAACGTCGCCTTCAAAAATCTCCACACTGTTCTTGTCTTTCAAGCCAGTGGATTGCATGAGTTCGATTTCTTCGAACTTCCGCCAAGCGGAGTTTAAATTTATCATTTCGTATTCAAAGTCGATACTTTCAACCGGCATCATAAATTCTAGCCCTTTATCCCACGCTCTAAATCTTGGCACCATCTTATCCCTCCTGTTCAATCAAACGAATAGCGGGCCCGCAAGCAAACTCATTATTAAATCTGTAAATATTTTTCCTCACAGAATCCAGATCTTCTTCTTTGACTTCTTGATTCATTTTGTATGAAAAATTTGCCCAATCATTAAAGGAATCAAGCCAGCCTTGTTCCTCATGGTCAGTGGTAATGATGTATTTCATCTTATCCCTCCTGTTTGCTATCACTGACGATTGCGTAATTACTGTAAACTTCTTACTAAAGACTTAGCCTTATATACACTTTTTTTTATTTGACGATAGACCAAGATTATTCGGTCATTATTAATAGCCACTAAATCAATATATTCAAAAACATCATCTGGATTTTTTTCTGCCTGATCTTTAAAAAAGTTAGTTATCTGAGCATCAATAGATGGTGCTAAAAATTCCTTGAACTTTGTCATCACTCTTCCTCCTGTTCCAAAACCCATTGGATGAATGTTTGTAAAACTTGCTCTTGCTGATTCTCCGTCAAATTTTGTTTGATAAACATCCAACGTTTAGATGCTATATTCCTGATCGCTCCGAATGCTGTAGTAAACGGTCTGTTTTCTTTGTAATAGTCTTTTAGCCAATCAAGGACTTGCTGCTGATTCTCGTTAAGTTGCGGTTGGTTATTAAGCTCTTCTAAGTCTTCTAGTTCAAGTTCAATAAATGAGATTCTCAAATCGTTCTGGCGTTCCACTACTGGGAAGTTGGTTCCTCTCCATTCCAATAGTCTTGCCAATTCCTCTTTCCTAGTGGAAATTAATTTTGATAAACTGGTTACACTCACATTCATTCCTCCTGTTCCAAAACCCATTGGCCGAATGCTTCTAAAACTTGAGCTTCTTCTTTTGCATTTAATTCTGCCCAAGTTTCTGTAACAAGATCTTCTGGATTCCCATAAATAAACGAGTAAATACAATCGAATGCTGTAAGCTTGGAATTATTTTTTTCTTCTTTCAACCACTCCAACACAATCTGCTGATTCTCGTTGAGTTGAGGTTGGTCTACCATCCTCACAGTGTGTGTGCCGCCATATGAACGATATCCACTGATTTCGATATTTCCTTTTGATCGCTTAGCACTTTCAAATTCTCCCCAAGCTTTACCTTGGATGATTAATTTCCCAATCACATTCATTCCTCGCTTTCTGCTATATCGTCGGATAGCTGACTAAATCACATTAATTTCATCAATTTCATAAATGTTGTACCAGCTAGGTAAATATTTGTGCTTTATGAACCAGTTTTGAATTAAGTCATCTAGTTCTTCCCTGTGTTCTT